>JAWUWM010000001.1:0-19091 GCA_034111845.1 Psychroserpens sp.
ACTTTTGAATAATCTTAGCGGCAATTGGAAGAATAGGAAGGTGGCTTCTAGTTTCGGTTTTCTTTCTTGTCGTACGAATCCATTTTTCTCCATCAGCTCCTAGAACTAAATTCCCTTTCATAATATGTTTACAGTCTATATACGCGAGTCCCGTGAAACAACTAAAAATGAAGATGTCACGGACATAATCAAGTCTAGGTATTCTAATCTCTAAATTACTAATCATTTCAATTTCCTCTTGATTAAGATATTCTCTATATACTCTTTTCAGTTTTGCTTTCCAATTGAGAAACGGATCTTTTGAAATAAAATCGTTAGCTAAAGCAATACGTATTATTTTTTTGAAATTAGCAATATACTTGACAGCAGTATTGTGTGCATTTTTCTTAGTTGTTTTAAGGTAATATTCTAAGTCTGTAATGAACTTATAATCTACTTTATGCACTGGAATATCATTCACCTTGTATTTGTGCCTAATATAGTCGTTAATGTGTTTTTTACAAGTTTTATACCTTTCAATGGTTCCCGCAGAGAACTCACGACCAACTAACGCCTCAACTTCATCGTTATGTTCTTGAAAAAGTACTAAAAGCATTTTATGCTGCTTATTCCTTCCTAATAGTTCATTACGAAGATCTGAAGCAGAATATAATTCATTGTCTCGTTCAAAATTCTGCTGAATTACATAAATTTTATTCTTAATAATACCTAAATGCCTATTAATCTCTTGACATTCAGCTGAATTTCCCAAAGCCAATTGTGTGCGAGAGCTCCATTCTCTAATACCAATTTTTCTATGAATACTAAATTCTGACCGACTTCCTGCTAGCGTAATTCGAAGGTAAATATTCGTTTTTCCTAACGAATCTGCCTTACTTCTTTTAATATAATATAGCAAAGAGAGAGAAAGTGACATCCTTAATTATTTTGATTTAAAACAATGTAAGCAAATCAATTGACTTCAAAATTATTTTAACCCGCTAACAACCAGTAATTTATAAATGGTTGGTGGAACTTTTTTTATAAAATTAGGTGACCCCGAATTAGCCCCTTTTTAATTGATATTATTTGGTATCAATTGACATCATAAAAAACACAAAACCCTGAAAATCATTAATTTACAGGGTTTTTATTGCCTTTTATTAGGCTTTTCGCAGAGAGGAAGGGATTCGAACCCTCGATACCGTGAAGTATACACGCTTTCCAAGCGTGCGCCTTAAGCCACTCGGCCACCTCTCTAATTTGAGTTTGCAAACATACAACTCATATCAAACTAAAAAAAGGTAATTGAGAATTTCTATGACATTTCTCCTCGTAATGCCGTTTCAAAAATAGTCTTGAATGTTTTAATAGACACCTTTTCTCCTAACATAAACATTAACTTAGCTAGTGCAGCCTCTGTCGTGATGTCTTTACCAGAAATCACACCTATGGTTTTTAACTGTGTACTTGTTTCATATTGACCCATTGAGACACTACCTCCAGAACATTGTGTGACGTTAATTACAGGTATACCTCGTTTTATGGTTGCCTTCAACAGCTCTGTAAACCATACTTCTGTTGTTGTATTTCCTGCACCATAGGTCTCTAGTACAACTCCCTTTATAAAAGGGTTTTCAAAAAGGGGTTTTAAAATGGACTCACTAACTCCTGGAAACAACTTAATTAGTAATATGTCATTTTCAAAGTTCTTATGAATCACTAATTTTTTTCGAGCATTAGGTTTATAAATAGCATCATAGTCCACTTTTAAATGAACACCAGACTCTGCCAAATGTGGATAGTTTAGAGATTCAAATGCTTCAAAATGCTCTGCATTTATTTTTGTAGTTCTATTTCCGCGGTACAACTTATATTCAAAATACAAACCTACTTCTCTAATAATAGGCTTACCTCCTTTTTGTAAAGCTGCCATTTGTATCGAGGTAATTAGATTTTCTTTCGCATCTGTTCTTAAGTCGCCAATAGGTAATTGTGACCCTGTAAATATTATTGGTTTTGCAAGATTCTCAAACATAAAGCTCAATGCAGAAGCCGAATAACTCATAGTATCACTACCATGCAACACTACAAAGCCATCAAAACTGGTGTAATTTCGTTCTATTATTTCTGCAATTTGAACCCAATACTTAGGGTTCATATTACTACTATCAATGGGCTCATCAAAAGATATAGTCTCCATCGCGCAATCTAATAATTTAAGTTCTGGTATGTTTTTTAGAAGATTACCGAAGTCAAAAGATTTTAACGCTCCAGTTTCCGGATCTTTAATCATCCCAATAGTTCCGCCAGTATAGACTAGTAATATGTTAGGTTGGGTTGTTGCCATAAGTTATATTCTGAAGATATCTTTAGAATTTTGAGTGGTAATTTCGGCAATTTTTTCTTCGGAAACATTATAAATTTCAGCTAATTTCTCAACCACCTTAATAATGTAACTACTCTCATTCCGTTTACCTCTATATGGTTTTGGTGCTAAATAAGGGGAATCTGTTTCTAATACAATATGTTTTAAATCTATAGTATTTAGAAACTGGTCTATCCTTCCGTTTTTAAAAGTAGCCACACCTCCTATACCTAGTTTCATATTGTAAGAAATAGCTTTATGCGCTTGTTCTAAATTTCCTGTAAAGCAATGAAAAATTCCGAAGAGTTTGTCATCATTAACCTCTTCCAGAATTTCAAAAATTTCATCAAACGCGTCTCTGCAATGAATAATAATTGGCAAACCGTACTGCTTAGCTAAATTAATTTGGTATATAAAAGCCTCCTGTTGAATAGCTAATGTAGACGTATCCCAATAAAGATCAATACCAATTTCACCAACCGCATAAAATGATCGCTTTGCAAGCATCTCTTCAACATGTTGTAATTCTTCTTTATAATTGTCTTTTACAGATGTTGGATGTAAACCCATCATCAAATACATATGCTCTGGATAATCCAACTCAAGTTTTAACATAGATTCAGTATAGCTAGAATCTATAGCGGGAATAAAAAATCGAGAAACATTTTGTAATAGTGCACGTTCTATCATTTGAGTTCTGTCTTCATCAAAAGCTTCACTATATAAATGTGTATGTGTATCTGTAATTATCATAATGAACTCGTATTGAATTTTTGTTTAACCCTGCAAAAATAATTGATTTATAGGATTATATTTGCAGAAATTAAGAAGTTATGGAAACTTTACAAGAGCACCTCTTAGATAGAGGTTACACCAAAATAAAATTAAAATTCACGAAGACCAATCATTTTGAAATTAAAGCTACAATAAACAGCGTTAAAGGCCGGTTTATTTTAGACACTGGTGCATCAAGCTCTTGTGTTGGTTTTGAAGCTATTGAAAGATTTAACCTGATTGCAAAAGCATCTAACATAAAAGCTGCTGGAGCTGGAGCAATAGATATGGTAACTAAAGTATCTAAAAAGAATACCGTTAAAATTGGCAAGTGGAAAAGCACTAAAGTTGCTCTAGTTTTATTTAACCTTACTCATGTTAATACTGCACTCACTGCGCATAACGCAAAACCTGTTGATGGTATAATTGGTGCCGATATTCTAAAAAAAACAAAAGCAGTAATTGATTACGATAAAAAATACTTGTATTTAAAATTGTAGGACGATTGAGGTTTAAGCTATAATTCTCTTATCTTTATACTAAATCCCCTGACCTTAACAACTAAATGTCGACTTCAATCGTTATTGCCGATGATCATCCTCTTATTTTAAAAGGACTCAAAGATTTCTTAATAGAAAAGGAGTTTAATGTCATTGCTAGTGCAAAAAATGGCAAAGACGCCTTTGCCCTTATAAGTGCTCATCAACCAGATATTGCCATATTAGATATACAAATGCCTTTTCTCACAGGTTTACAAGTCGCTGAAAAATGTATAGACGCAAATATAGATACTAAGATAATTATTATCACTTTTGAAAAAAGTGAAGCGATTTACAACAACGCAAAATCTTTAGGGATCTACGGTTACATTTTAAAGGAATTCGCTATTGCCGAACTCGAGTATTGTATTTCCTGTGTATTAAGAGAATATCACTATTTTAGTCCAGAACTTCTGGAGTATATAGAAATACAGAAAACACCTGAAGCTCTAAAAACCTTAACAGATACCGAAATCAAAGTTCTTAAGCGCATTGCAGATAACAAAACAGCAAAAGAAATTGCAAGTGATTTATCCATATCTGACAGAACAGTAGAAAAACATAAAAGTAATATACGAACTAAACTTAAGCTAGCATCTAAAGCTAGTAGTATGGTTCTATTTGCTCAGAAGCACAAATCGTTTTTAGAAAAACACAAATAGTCTTTTACAACCAACTAAAAATTAGCTTTAAAATATTACAAAAATATAATTTATACACATAATAATCAGTGTTTTATGATAATTTAATCCTATTTACTATTTCGCACTTTCTTCTCAAAACTAAAACTTTAACATTTAAAAAACAAATATACGTAGAACTACGTATTGTTTGGTGTGACTTAATACTCGAAATTTGTAATGCTATTAATCAATTACCTTTTGAAAAAAAGGATTAAAGCTCTAGATTTTTTTAGTCTAGAGTTTTTTTATTGTAAAAAAACAAGAACATAATACTTTGAAATCAAGATCTGCACACCTACGCGTACTGACTCATATCGATTAAAGGCTATTATTAGTGAGGTTCTGGTTCATTTATAAGGGAGACTTAAAGCATTTAACTCTCAATTAATAAACAATTGAGAGTGTTTTTACAAAAACAGGTATATATACCTGTTAATTCAATCATTTAAAAACTGATATTTGCGTGTTATTAATTTCTATAGGGGGAATTAAATTTTAAATAAAACTCTAGGTTTTCACTAATCTAGAGTTTTTTTTGTTGGCTGTTAGGTTAAAAAATAGATCAAAAATTGCAAAATACAGGCATATATACCTATTGTATAATATTCTTTTAATTACGAAATTTGTAATGCTATTAATCAATTGCCTTTTAAAAAAAGGGATAAAAGCTCTAAGCTATATGGTTTAGAGCTTTTTTCACTATTCAAGAACAAAACTTTAACACTTTAAAATCAAAATATACGTAGAACTACGTATTGTTTGATGTGATTTAATTAACGAATTTTGCCAAAGAGTTATTAGGAATAGAGGGATTTTTTTAATGTAACTCTATTAATTAATTAGGGGATATAGAGCTCTGAGTCAAATTATAACCTCAGAGCTTTATTGATAACAACTTAAAAACATACAAAAATGGAAACAATGGAAAACAAACAAGGCCTCACAAACAAGCTATTTATTGCTGGCTTAATCGTTAGCGCCATTTTAATCATATCAATTAATATTCTTATAAACTTTTTTTAGTTAGTTATTTTTATTAGGTAGAAAAAGCGCAATTCAAAGTTTGGATTGCGCTTTTTTATGTTTAAAATATAATAGTAACCTGCGCAATGTGATAGGGATATGGGTACTTGTTAAGGATTCAAAGATGAGCAAATATCACTAAGCAAAATAGAAATTCAAGACGACGAAATTCACACCTTAAACATAAGTGATTTTTTAGCATATGATTTTATTGGTGGAAATAGTACTTATGTCAATAACATTAGTGGAGTATAGCAATTGGAAACGTATCAAAATTATAAAAGTCTAATTCATTTAATACGATTTGATATCGAAAATTTTATTATTTCAGGAACTTTCGAGTTTCAGGTTCAATAAGTTTTATCAGAATAAGCAACTATTACTATTAATTACTGGTGTTTTACTTAAACTTCACAAATTAAAAAACTTGTGATAAAAGCAAAAAGCGCAATTCAAAAGATGAATTGCGCCAGTTATAATATTTCCGAAGAAAAGAGGTAGTTTACATTTCTAGTGCTCTTTTCACATCGTTATCCATTAATAATTCGGTTGGATTCTCTAAAGCCTCTTTAACTGCGACCAAGAAACCAACAGATTCTTTACCATCAATAATTCTATGATCGTAAGATAGCGCCACAAACATAATTGGTCTAATTTCTACATGACCATTTATGGCTACTGGACGTTCTACAATATTATGCATTCCTAAAATCCCACTTTGTGGAGGATTAATAATTGGTGTTGACAACATACTACCAAACACACCACCATTAGAAATGGTAAATGTACCACCAGTCATTTCATCTACAGTTATTTGTCCGTCACGTGCTCTAATCGCTAAACGTTTTACTTCTGACTCTACTCCTCTAAAGCTTAAGTTTTCTACGTTTCTCATCACTGGTACCATTAGTCCTTTTGGACCTGATACTGCTATAGAAATATCTACAAAATCATAAGTTAGCATTTGTTTACCGTCAATCATAGAGTTTACAGCAGGATACATTTTCAAGGCTCTAACTACTGCTAAGGTAAAGAAACTCATGAATCCAAGACTTACTCCGTGTTTCGCTTTGAAATCCTCTTTATATTGTTTGCGTAAAGCAAAAATTGGAGACATATCAACTTCATTGAATGTTGTTAGCATTGCAGTTGTGTTTTTAGCTTCTACCAAACGCTCTGCCACTTTACGGCGTAACATTGACATTTTACTGTGTGTGCTTCCACGGTTCCCACCTGTAGGAGTACCCATAGAAGGTTTCGCATTTACAGCATCATCTTTAGTGACACGACCATCTTTTCCTGTTCCAGAAACAGATGTAGCCTCCATACCTTTTTCATCTAAAATTTTCTTAGCTGCAGGACTTGCTGTACCTGTGGCATACGTTTTAGTTTCTGCTACAACAGCTTTTGGCGCTTCCTTTTTAGGTGCTTCTTCTTTTACTTCTTCTTTAACTGGTGTAGTATCTCCATTACTTGGCTTCGTAGCGCTAGTATCAATTAAACAGACTACAGCTCCAACGTCAACAGCATCACCTTCTTCTGCTTTGAGTGTTATTATTCCGCTAGCTTCTGCAGGTAATTCTAGTGTGGCTTTATCACTATCAACTTCTGCGATAGCTTGATCTTTTTCAACATAATCACCATCGGCAACTAACCATTCTGCAATTTCTACTTCTGTGATTGATTCTCCCGGTGAAGGAACTTTCATTTCTAAAATCATCGTTCTGTAATTTTATTTTTAAGCGTTTGTATACTTTTATATTCTATATAAACTTTCCTTATAGAAAGGTAATCTTTTTAATCTATCGTTGGTTATTTTTTGATTTATCAAAAACGTAATCAATAACTTCTTGATGGCGCTTTTTAGAACGCACACTAGAACCAGCTGCTGGCGCACCATAAGGTCTACGTGATGCTACTCTAAATATTTTAGCTTCATCTAAGTTCATTAACATGTGGCTATATGCTCCCATATTTCTTGGTTCTTCTTGAGCCCAAACATGATCATCTGCATTTTTATACTTAGCAATAGCTGCTCTTATTTGCTTTTCTGGCACAGGGAATAATTGCTCCACTCTTACCAAAGCAACGTCTTCTTTTTCCAGTGCTTCGCGCTGTTCTAACAAATCGTAGTAGAATTTACCAGTAACAAACACCAAAGTTTTAACCTTATCTGCTTTTACAGCGTTATCATCAATGACCATTTGAAAGCTTCCGTTAGCAAATTCATCTACAGATGAGACCACTAATGGGTGACGCAGTAAGCTTTTTGGCGTAAACACGATTAAAGGCTTTCTAAATTGGCCTTTCATTTGCTTACGTAATAAATGATACATATTAGCTGGCGTTGTACAATCCATCACAAACATATTATCTTTTGCACACAATTGTAAGTAACGTTCCATGCGCCCCGATGAATGCTCTGCACCTTGACCTTCATAACCGTGAGGCAATAGCATGACCAATCCGTTTTGAAGTTTCCATTTATCTTCTGCTGCAGAAATATACTGATCCAGCATAATTTGAGCCCCATTACTGAAATCCCCAAATTGTGCTTCCCAAATCACTAGCGTATTTGGACTTGCCATAGCATAACCATAGTCAAAACCAACCACACCGTATTCTGAAAGCAATGAATTATAAATAACGAATTCTCCTTGTTTATCACTAATTTGATTTAATAATAATATTTCTTCTTCACTATCTTCAACTTTTACTACCGCATGTCTGTGTGAAAATGTTCCGCGCTCTACATCCTGTCCAGAAAATCTGACGTTAAAACCTTCTTGTAACAATGTACCATAAGCCAAATGCTCTGCCATTGCCCAATCCAATTTGTCTTCATCAAACATTTTTTGTCGCGATTGGACTAAACGCTCAATTTTACGAATAAACTTCTTATCCTCTGGTAAGTTTGAAATCACTTTCGTGATTTTAGCCAATCCCTCTTTTGGATATGTTGTATCGATAGATTGAAGCATTTTATCTTCAATTACCGAGTTATAATCTGCCCATTCATCTTCCATAAAAGGCGTGATGACGGTTTTATCTATTTTACGAGAATCTTCTAAGTTTTCTTCGAGTTTATCTTTGTATTGTTTTTCTAATTGCGCTACATAATCGTCACCAATTATCCCTTCTTCCATTAGCTTTTCAGCATAAATATCTCTAGGATTTCTATGCTTTGCAATCGCTTTATATAGTTTTGGTTGCGTAAAACGAGGCTCATCACCCTCGTTATGGCCATATTTTCGATAGCCTAATAAGTCAATAAACACATCACGCTTAAATTTCATTCTAAAATGCAACGCAAATGCCATGGCATGCACAACTGCTTCTACATCATCTGCATTAACGTGAAGTACTGGAGACAAGGTAACTTTCCCTACATCTGTACAATATGTACTCGATCTAGCATCTAAATAATTTGTAGTAAACCCAATTTGATTGTTCACTACAATATGAATAGTACCATTTGTTTTATACCCATCTAATTGTGCCATTTGCACAACTTCATAAACAAGACCTTGTCCTGCAATTGCAGCATCACCATGAACAATAATAGGTAATACCTGAGACGGATTATCTGAGTATTTATCATCTTGTTTAGCTCTAACAATACCTTCTACAACAGCGCCCACCGTTTCTAAGTGTGAAGGATTTGGAGCGATACTTAAGTTTATTTTAAGGCCACCTTCGGTTTCGCGATTACTCGTCCAACCTAAGTGATATTTAACATCGCCATCAAACACTTTTTGCTCGTAATCTTTTCCATCAAACTCACTAAATATGTCTTTCGCACTTTTCCCGAAGATATTAGTCAACGTACTTAAACGTCCACGATGTGCCATACCCATAACAAACTCTTTAACACCATGCCTTGCAGCATCTTCAATTAAAGCATCTAGTGCCGGAATCAATGATTCATTACCCTCTAAAGAAAACCGCTTTTGACCTACATATTTGGTATGAAGAAAGCTTTCAAATGAGACTGCTTCGTTTAATTTTCTAAGAATATGCTTTTTTTCTTCGGAAGAAAAGTTAGGCTGATTATCGTTGACATTGAGTTTCTTTTGAATCCACTGAATTTCTTCAGGTTTTCTAATATACATATATTCAACACCAATAGAATCGCAATAGATACTTTCTAAATGTCTAATAATTTCTCTTAATGATTGTTTACCAATCCCTATAATCTCACCGGCACTAAACGCTTCATCTAGATCTGATTGAGACAAACCAAAATTAACCAAGTCAAGTGTTGGTTCGTATTGTCTGCGATCTCTTACAGGATTTGTTTTAGTAAATAGGTGACCACGATTTCTATAACCCTCAATTAATTTAATTACCTGAAATTCCTTCTGTACATGCTCTGGCATTTGAGTAGAAACCACTTCTGAACTTTCGCCTTCCATATTATAGCTTTCGCTACCAAAGTCATAACCTTGAAAAAAGGCTCTCCAACTTGGCTCTACAGAGTCCGGATTTTTTAAGTATTGGTCGTATAAATCAGCAAAATATGCTGTGTGTGCTGCGTTTAAAAAAGAATATTTATCCATAAAATGGGTGCTGTCGTTTTCGCTTCAACAAAGTTTAGTCAAAAATACAACATTTACTAAAAATAGATAGGTTTTTGTTATATTTATGAGCCATTTTAACTCAAATTTAGAATTATGAAAATTACCAAGCACTCAAAACTTCAATACCTATTTTTATTAATCTTTTGTATTGGCATTTCGTTTCAATCATTTTCGCAAGAAGCTCAGCAAGAAAGTGAAT
This sequence comes from Psychroserpens sp., assembly GCA_034111845.1. Taxonomy (GTDB): domain Bacteria; phylum Bacteroidota; class Bacteroidia; order Flavobacteriales; family Flavobacteriaceae; genus Psychroserpens. Next base: position 10,146 of record JAWUWM010000001.1, read on the forward strand.
TTTGGAAACATGTGCGTTTTGGTGGTGGTATAGGATTAAGCTTTGGCGATGGTTTTTTTAGTGGAACACTTGCACCAAGCGCTATTTATCAATTTAATCAAGATATTGGTTTGGGTTTAGGACTTAATGGAACATACAATAGCCTAAAAAATTCATACCACTCAACAATATTAGGAGCCAGCATAATTACTATTTATAATCCTATTGATCAACTTCAGGTTTCTGGAGAATTTGAGTATTTAAATGTCAATCAAAGATTTGAAAATAACAGCTTTGCAAATCGTAATTATTGGGTACCAGGCCTTTTTATCGGACTAGGTTATCGTTCAAACAATGTTGTTTTTGGCATGAGGTATGACGTGCTTTACAATAGAGAAAAAAGTGTTTATGCAGATCCTTGGGCACCTTTTGTTAGGGTGTTTTTCTAATTTTAAACCGATCATTAGTGTAGAAATTTGATACTCAAATAATAATTTATCAAGAATCTATTAGTACACATTCATGTCTAAAACATTATGAATATATCTCTCGATACCAAACCTTTTGCCATTCTCTTTGAAGGACTAAAAACGTCACCTCCTCAGATAATTTCAACGTATCACTGCCATCTAATTGTCGCATTTTTTCTTCGGAAACATCTACGATATAAAGTAAGTTTAAATACTCAGCAAATTTTTCTTGAATCAGTTTAAAAATAACTTCATGAAGTAAATATTTTAAACTCGAAGGCAAAATCTCCTCGTCAAAATCAAGGTCAATATTAGACAACAAAAAATCCTTATTAACTTGCTTAATGAGCTTTGTATAGAGCTCTAACTCTTCAGTTTTTGAGATTAACTCTTCAAAAGTAACAGGTAATTGCATTAGGTATTTCTGTTCATTAAATCGTTACCAAATACTTTGAGTGCATCTTTATTCTCTTCAGAAATTTTAAGTGACTCCAAAACTGAAAACGCTTTTTTAGTATAATTTTCAATTTCAGTTTTCGTAGCTTCTGCAGAACCACTAGATATAAACAACTGCTTCACCGTTTCAATTTTTTCACTAGGATCAGTTGGATTAACGCTGTATAAACGTTCTAATTGTAATTTATCTTCAGCGTTAGAGAACTCTAAAGCTTTTAAATATAAATAGGTTTTCTTATTTTCAATAATATCACCTCCTACTTGCTTACCAAATGTTTTAGGATCGCCAAAAGCATCTAAATAATCATCCTGTAGTTGAAAGGCTATACCCAAGTGTCTTCCAAAGTTATAAATAGAATCTTGACAATCCTGCGATGCATTAGCTACAATTGCTCCCATCTTCATAGCTGCACCAACTAAAACCGCAGTTTTATACTCTATCATTTTTAGATACTCAGGAATCGTGACATCATCACGAGTCTCAAAATCTACGTCATACTGCTGACCTTCACAAACCTCTATAGCAGTCTTACTAAACAACTTAGCTAAATCTAAAAACTGCTTAGCCTCATAATTTTCAAATAATTGATACGCCATTATTAGCATGGCATCACCAGATAAAATTCCAGTATTGAGATCCCATTTTTCATGAACTGTGGTTTGTCCTCGACGAAGAGGTGCGTCATCCATAATGTCATCATGAACTAATGAAAAATTATGAAACACTTCAACACTCAAAGCTGCGTCTAGCGCTTTTTTATAATCACAATCAAAAACCTCTGCAGTCATAAGCGTTAAGACTGGTCTTAAGCGCTTACCTCCAAGTAGTAAAATATAATTAATTGGCTCATAAAGATTTTTTGGCTCCTTAGGCTTTATGTAAGCATTTAGATATTCTATAAATGCGTCTTGATAAGATGAAATGTGTTGCATCCTACAAAAATAATGTAAAAGAGTAAACCTACCGCAACACTTTAACGCAATGTTAAAAAATCATTAAACTTTGGAAACTATTTTTGTTTTTAAAGTTTCCTATTGTATTTTTGTGCATCATGATGAGAGAAAAAATTATACATAAATCTTCCGAATTATTTTTAAACCTCGGGTTTAAAAGCGTCACTATGGATGATATTGCTAGTGAAATGGGAATTTCAAAAAAAACTATATATGTTCATTTTCCTAATAAAACAAAATTAGTAGAAGCAGTAACTTTTAGTTTATTTGATACTATCTGTGAGGGTATTGATACTATTTATGAGAACACTACAAACCCCATAGAAGAACTGTACGCCATAAAGATGTTTGTGATGCATCACCTAAAAAACGAAACGTCTTCACCTCATCATCAATTAAAGAAATATTACCCACAAATTTATAGTTCCCTAAAAGTTAAACAGTTTAAAAAAATGCATCAATCTGTTAAAAATAGTATACAACAAGGCGTTGATACTGGTGTATTTAGAAATTCTATTGATGTAGAATTCATTTCTCGAATGTATTTTACTGGTATGACTGGCATCAAGGACAATATGTTTTTCCCTCCTGAGACTTATCAAATGGAATACCTCATGGAAAGTTATTTAGAATATCACTTGCGTGCTATTGTAGCTGCTAAAGGAATGACCATACTTAACAATTTTATAAAAAATCAATCATAAATAAATGCGACAAACTTCATTATTACTATTACTCTTTTGCTTCAGTCTTGGTTTTGCTCAACAGCAATCTAAGAGTTTTAGCTTGCAGGAGGCCATAGACTATGCCTTAGAAAACAATAGAACCGCAAAAAATGCAGCCCGTGATATCCAAGCTGCTAAACAACAAAAATGGGAAACTATAGCAGAAGGATTACCACAATTGGATGGTAATATCAACTATCAAAACTTCTTAAAACAGCAAGTCACTGTTATTCCTTCTGAAATTTTAGGAGGCAATCCTGGAGAATTTTCAGAAGTTATTTTTGGCACCCAACAAAGTACATCAGCAACTGCTACTTTAAGTCAGATGATTTTTGACGGTTCCTATTTAGTAGGATTACAATCCACCAAAGTATTTTTAGAAATTTCTGAAAACGCAAAAGCAAAAACAGACTTAGAAGTTAGACGAGCTGTTATAAATGCCTATGGTAATGTACTATTAGCCGAAGAAAGCGTCACTATTCTTAAAAAAAACATTACTATATTAAACAAGAATTTATTCGAAGTCACAAAAATTTACGAAAATGGACTTGAAGAGCAAGAGAGTGTTGAACAACTTCAAATTACGTTATCTAATTTACAAAGTAATTTAAACAACGCAAAACGACTCAAAAATATCGCCTATCAAATGCTCAATATAACGCTGGGAATTGAGTATGACGAAGTTCTTACATTACTTGATAATTTAGAATCACTCACACTAAAAAATATTGGATTAGATTTATTAAATGAATCCAATGAGGTCACCGAAACAATCGACTATAAAATTGCCGAAAATGATAGAAAATCTAAAGAACTACTTCTTAAATTAGAACGAAGTAAAGCACTTCCAACATTGGACGCTTTTTTAAATGGTAGTTATACCTCTTTTAACGATGAATTCAATTTTTTTAATAGCGATAATAAATGGTTTGGTGCATCATTATTCGGCGTTAATCTAAACATTCCTATTTTCAGCTCCGGACAAAGAAATGCTGCAACTCAACGTGCTAATATTAATTTAGAAAAAGCTAAAGACAATTTAACAGAAACAGAGCAGCGACTTAAATTACAAATAGCTTCAGTAAAAAGTGATTTCAAATTTGCTGTCGAAGAATACGATAATAAAAAACAAAATTTAAATCTAGCCGAACGTATCGAGAAAAAGAATCAAACTAAGTTTTTTGAAGGCATCGCCTCTAGTTTTGATCTCAGACAAGCACAAATTCAGTTATATACAACACAGCAAGAATTACTTCAAGCTATGCTCGATGTTATTAATTCAAAAGCAGAATTAGAAACCGTATTAAATTCACCAATCAATAATTAAACTCGATATACAATGAAACATATATATTCTATTCTATTAATAATAATTTTGCTTTTAGTGTCGTGTTCTGGAGATAAAAAAAATTCTGTAGAAAGCGTTATAGACAAAGGAGATCTTGAAATCATAAGAAAAAAGAGAGGAGAGCTCGTTAACAATCAACAAGCTTTAAATGACCAGATAAGTTTGTTAGACGAAAAAATTAAAACTTTAGATACCACAAAAAACATCCCATTAATCACAACATTCAATGCAAAAACTGAGGTGTTTAATCATGTTCTTGAATTACAAGGTAACGTGACTACAAAAGACCTATTGACTATTACACCCGAGTACAATGGAATTTTAACTAATGTATATGTCAAAGAAGGTCAAAAAGTTAATAAAGGACAATTGCTTGCTAAAATTGATGATGGAGGATTGAGTCAACAAATTGCTCAATTTAAAATTCAAGCTGATTTAGCTAAAACCACATTTGAGCGTCAAAAAAGACTTTGGGAACAAAAAATAGGCAGTGAAATTCAATTTTTACAAGCAAAATCAAATTATGAGTCTCAGCAAGAAGCAGTCAACCAACTCAATCAACAAATTGGTAAAACTTTGGTTAGAGCTCCTTTTTCAGGAACTATTGATGATGTCATTACAGAACAAGGCACTGTTGTTGCAGCTGGCATGACTCAACTGCTACGAATTGTAAATTTAGACAATATGTATGTTGAAACAGAGGTTCCTGAGCGCTATGTCGCTAATGTGACTGAAGGAAAAAAAGTTACCGTAGAATTAGCTGTTTTAGGCAAAACGATAGAAACAAAAATCCGTCAAGCTGGAAATGTCATTAACCCTGCAAACCGAACATTCAAAGCAGAAATTAAAATTCCGAACACAGATAAAAGTATCAAACCCAACCTTACTGCGCGACTAAAAATCAATGATTATACAAACGAAAACGCACTTTTGATTCCGCAAAGTGTGATTTCAGAAAATGCTGAAGGTTCTCAATATATCTATGTGGTAACAGATAAAGATAATAATGGAATAGGCACAGCAAAACGTGTTATTATTGAAACTGGAAAAACACAAGGTGACAATATAGAAGTTTTAAAAGGTATTGAAGATGGCGCTGAAATCATTAAAGAAGGTGCTAGAAGTGTTAGAGACGGACAGTCTGTAGAGGTCATTAATTATGAAGAAACCAAAAACAATGACTAACAAAAAAAAGAACAAAAACATAGATAAGGAATTTGGCTTATCATCGTGGGCAATCAATAACAAAACCACAATGTATGTGCTTATTGCTGTATTTTTCTATCTAGGAATCTCTGCATTTTTTAATATGCCAAGAGAGAATTTCCCAGAGGTTAATGAAACCAAAATTTATGTAAGCACCATAAATCCTGGAAACACTGCAGAAGATATTGAGAAGCTGGTTACAGACCCACTCGAGGACAAACTAAAAACTGTTAGTAATGTTGTAGAGATTACCTCAACATCTCAAGAGGATTATTCTATGCTCATAGTGGAATTTGATGAAAATATTAGTGTTGATCAAGCCAAACAAAAAGTAAAAGATGAAATAGATACAGAAACATCTAGTGAAGACTGGCCAACATTTAATGGCGCTAAAGTAGAACCAGATATTTTTGAATTAAGCCTTTCTGAAGAAATGCCCATTCTAAATATTAACATTTCTGGGGATTACCCGGTGGGAAAATTAAAAGAATTTGCAGAGTACCTTCAAGATGAAATTGAAGATTTACAAGAAATTAAAAAAGCAGATATTAGAGGCGCACAAGAAAAAGAAGTTGAAGTGGCTGTAGACATCTATAAAATGATGGCTGCCAAAGTCACTTTTAATGATCTTATTAGCGCTATAAACGGTGGAAATATGACCATGTCTGCAGGTAATCTTAAGGCCAGCGGGCAGCGACGAACCATTAGAATTTTAGGTGAAATCGAAAAACCGTCTGAGCTTGAAAATTTTGTTGTTAAAGCTGAAAACGGAAACCCTATCTACTTAAAAGATGTAGCAACTGTGTCCTTTGAAGAAAAAGATAAAACAACCTTTGCTAGAAAATCTGGAAAACCTGTGGTTATGCTCGATGTAAAAAAGCGAGCTGGTAAAAATATGGTTGCTGCAGCAGAGCAAATTCGAGCAATAGTTAAAGAGGCTAAATCTAAAGAATTCCCTGCAGACTTAGAAGTTACCATCACTAACGACCAATCTGAAAAAACCATTGGTCAGGTTGACGATTTGGTGAACAATATCATTTTTGGTGTCATTCTAGTTGTTACGGTTTTACTATTCTTTTTAGGATTTAAAAATGCTTTGTTCGTTGGGTTTGCAATCCCGATGTCTATGTTTATGTCGCTTATGATTTTGAGCGCCATTGGTTACAGTTTGAACACGATGGTACTTTTCGGACTTATCATGGGTCTAGGAATGCTGGTTGATAATGGTATTGTGGTTGTAGAAAATGTCTACCGACTCATGGAAGATGAAGGACTCAGTAGAATTGACGCTGCTAAAAAAGGTATTGGAGAAATTGCATTCCCTATTATCATATCTACAGCAACAACAGTTGCAGCCTTTGTGCCTTTAGCATTATGGCCAGGTATTATGGGTGAGTTCATGAAAATTCTACCAATCACGCTAGCGATTGTTTTAGGTTCTTCTTTGGTGGTTGCTATTTTCTTTAATTCAGTTTTAGTATCTCAATTCATGAAAATTGATGATAAGGAGATGCCTATAAATCAAATTATCAAGACGACCAGTATTGTTGCAGGTATTGGTCTTTTTATTTTTCTATTTGGAGGTACTTACAGAGGTTTAGGTACAGTAATGATTTTTACAGCCATCCTTCTTTGGGCGTATCGTTTCTTTCTTAGAAAATGGGCCAATAATTTCCAAAAGTACACATTAGTAAAATTAGAGAATTGGTATGAGCGCATGCTAAGAGGTGCATTATCTAAAAAACGTCCCTACATTTTAAGTATTGGTACATTTTTATTATTGATTGCAGCTTTTATGGCTTTCGGAATGTCTCTAGAGGCCAAAAGAACAAAAATTGAATTTTTCCCAGACAATAAACCAAACCAAATTATTGTCTATATCGAATATCCTCAAGGTACAGCTATTGAAAAAACAAATGCGATTACTTCTCAAATTGAAAAACGTGTTGCTGTTGTGATCAATCAGGATGAATACATGGACGATGGCCGAAATTTCTTGGTAGAAAGTGCTGTTTCGCAAGTTGGTGAAGGCGCTGGAAACCCACAAACAGATGGAGGATCAGCTGCCGAAATGCCTCACAAAGCAAAAATCACCGCATCCATGCGAGAATATAAATATAGACGTGGAGAAGATAGTGAGTTATTACGTCAAAAGGTTCAAGAAGCTTTAGTTGGTATTTATCCAGGCGTTTTAATTTCCGTAGAAAAAGATGTTGCAGGACCACCTACTGGAGCTCCAATAAATATCGAAATTGAGGGTGATGATTATAATGAACTTATTGCCACTGCAGAGCAAATGCGTGAATTTATAAACTCTAGAAATATCGCTGGTATTGATGAGCTTAAAATTGATGTCAACAAAGACAAACCCACTATGCTCGTTCAAGTAGATCGCGAAAAAGCAGGAGAACTTGGAGTTAGCGCATCTCAAGTAGGGCAACAATTACGTAATTCAATCTTTGGATCTAAAGCTGGTATTTATAAAGAAGATGGTGACGATTTTGATATTTACGTGCGTTTTAACGAAGAGAACAGATACAACACGAGTGCTTTATTTAATCAAAATATTACGTTTAGAGATAATACAGGTAAAATAAAGGAAATCCCATTATCTACCGTTGCGAAGCAGAGTAATAATTCTGGGTTTAGTGCCATAAAACACAAAGATACTAAGCGTGTGGTGACCGTCTATTCTGCAATGGCTCCTGGTTTTACAGATGCTGGCGCGATTGTAGCTCAAATTCAAAATGAGATGAAGAGTTATGACGGACTTTCTGAAGATATTCACGTGGATTACACGGGTCAAATTGAAGAGCAAAACAAGCAAATGGCCTTTTTAATGGGTGCCTTTTTTACTGGTCTTGGATTGATTTTCTTTATTTTAATATTTCAGTTTAATTCGGTATCCAAACCAAAAATAATTATGATTGCTATTTTCTTGAGTTTTATTGGTGTCTTTGGTGGTATCGTTATTTCGGGCAGCGCATTTGTAATTATGATGACCATGGTAGGTATTATTTCCCTCGCAGGCATAGTGGTCAACAATGGTGTGGTTCTCTTAGATTACGCACAGCTGCTTATTGATAGAAAAAAGAATGAATTACACTTGAGTAAAGAAGATTATCTATCAAACGATGATCTTTTTGAAAGCATTGTCAAAGCTGGTAAAGCACGTTTAAGACCTGTTTTATTAACCGCTATTACTACTATTTTAGGGTTGATCCCATTAGCCATTGGTTTAAATATTAACTTCTTTACACTGTTCGCTGATTTTGATGCTAACATTTATATGGGTGGAGATAACGTCATATTTTGGGGACCTTTAGCTTGGACCGTAATTTATGGTTTATTTATCGCCACCTTCTTAACGCTCATTGTAGTGCCTATTTTATTCTTTTTATCTATGAGATTAAAAATGTGGATGCGAACTAAATTTAGTGACAAAGCACTTATAAGTGAAAATAAAACCTCAATAGAATCTTAAATTTAAGATGACCTTTTCATAAGAGGTTTGATTAATAGCAGGAAAGCCTTGACCTAAGTTGAGGCTTTCTATTTTTATAGCGATAATTGTTTGTATGTTTTCTTCGGAAATGTGATCGCACAAAACATGTCTAGACTTTACTTCAAAATCGCTTTCAAAGCTGCTGCATCATAAGGTTTTGCAACAATAGTCTTGTCTTTATCTAGTAAGAAAAAAGAAGGGGTTGACTCTACACCATAAGCATCAGACGTTGGGTTATCCCATTTGCCTAATCCTAAAACATGGATGAAGCTTTGGTAGTCCATAATCATTTTTTGCCAGTTA
>JAWUWM010000002.1:0-35928 GCA_034111845.1 Psychroserpens sp.
ACCTTGCGACGATTCTTCGGCAACCGTAACCGTAACAACGAACACACCTCCAGACCCAGGAACAAATGGCTCAGTAGATTTATGTACAAATAATGACCCAATAGATTTATTTACAATACTTGGTGGCTCACCTGAAGTTGGCGGAACTTGGACTCCTACACTCGCTAGTGGCACTGGTCTTTTTGATCCTGATTTAGATCCTGCTGGAATTTACACCTATACATTAATTGGCACTCCACCTTGCGATGATCAATCTGCAACGGTAACTATAGATTTTATTCCAACTGCAGATGCTGGAACAGATGGCGCTCTAGATTTATGTGCAGACAATGGCCCCATAGATTTATTCACAATTCTTGGTGGATTACCAGATACTGGCGGCACTTGGAGTCCTACACTCGCTAGTGGAACTGGGCTTTTTGACCCCACTATAGATACTGCTGGGATCTACGCTTATACGGTCTCCGGAACTCCTCCTTGCGACGATTCTTCGGCAACGATTGCTGTTACAATAACGATTCCACCAAATACTGGAACCGATGGCTCGGTAAATTTATGTACAGATAGCGACCCAATAGATTTATTTACACTACTTGGAGGTACTCCTGAAGCTGGTGGCACATGGAGTCCTGCACTGGCAAGTGGAACTGGCCTTTTTGACTCTGATTTAGATGCAGTGGGAATTTACACCTATACCTTAACTGGAACTCCTCCTTGTAATGATCAATTTGCCACAGTCACTGTTTCTATTATTCCGCTCCCTAATGCTGGAGAAGATAGCGCCGCTATAATTTGTAGTACTGATGGCACTCAAGATTTATTTAATTACATTGATGGAACTCCAGATTCAGGTGGCATTTGGAGTCCTACACTCGCTAGTGGAACTGGAATTTTTGACCCTATAGTAGATATCTCAGGAACTTATACTTATACGGTTACTGGTCCAATAGTTTGTAACGAATCAGACACGTCAACGTTAACTGTAACGATAGAAATAAATCCAGACGCAACCGGATTAGAAATCTCCTCTGGAGATATCTGTTTGGGACAATCGAATGATATCTCAATATCAAATGCTACCCTTTTAACTGATGGATCATTTACTTTAAACTATAATCTAACTGGTGCAAATGAATCTGACAATACCACAACAATTAATGTTCTTAATGGAATCTCAGATTTTAATATCCCTGCCAACATATTAGCAACTCCAGGGTTAACGACGGTAACTATTACTTCAATTACGGCTATAGACTCAATATGTAACGCTGATATTTCTGCAATTTTAACTTCTACTTTTACAATTTTTGATACTGTGACGCCTGAGATCATTGAAAGTGGAAATGTATTTTGTATTCAAGAAGAAGCAACTATAGAAGATCTATCAAATAACCTAACAAGCACAGAAGATATTACTTGGTTTGATGCTCCTACTGATGGTAATAGTTTTTCTATTACAGATACTTTAGTTGATGGTCAAACTTATTACGCGTCTGCTTTAACAGATAATGGTTGTGAAAGTTTAATTAGATTAGAAATCACAGTATTATTAGAAAATTGTCCTGAAGATATTGTAATCCCAGATGGTTTTTCGCCTAATGACGATTCCATAAATGATGTATTTACAATCGAGAATTTAAGAGATCTATACCCTAATTTTACTCTAGAAATTTATAACCGTTTTGGAAATATTTTATACAAAGGAGGGATAAATACTCCTGACTGGAATGGTACTTCTGAAAAAGGTATAACGCTCGAAGATTCTGTATTACCAGTTGGCGTATACTTCTTTGTATTAGAATTTAATGATAATAATAAAAACCCAATCCAAGGAAGGATCTATTTAAGCAGGTAATAATTTCAAAATATTATGATTAAACAATTCCTAACATATACTATAAAAACCCTCCTCATTCTTACAGGAGTACTTGGATATGCGCAACAAGACGCTCAATATACCCAATATATGTATAATATGAGTGTCATAAATCCTGGATACGCTACAGATGATCCAGATTTGGTAAATCTAGGACTTTTACATCGTGCACAATGGGTTGGTTCGGTTGGTGGACCAACAACTAGCACCTTTTTTGCTCACACCACATTAGGAAACAGAATGGAAGGTGGTATTTCTGCAATCCATGATCAAATTGGAGACGTTGTGAAAGAAACAAATTTATTTGCTGATTTTGCTTATGCTATTCCTATTACTAAAAACACGAAACTTTCTTTCGGTGTAAAAGCAGGTGCTACATTTTTTAGTACAAACTTTAATGGATTTGTTTATTCTGATGATTTACCTGATCCTGCATTTGCAAATAACTTGAGCCAAACATACCCTAATATAGGTGTTGGTGCTTTTTTCTTCGGAGAACAATTTTACTTAGGACTCTCTGCTCCTAACTTGTTACAATCTGAGCATCTAGATAATGACAGTGGAATTATAACGTCGAGAAAAGAAGAAACACATCTCTTTTTTACCGCAGGTTATGTGTACTCTATAAATGAAAGGCTAAAAATTAAACCGGCAATGATGGCCAAAGCAGTTTCTGGAGCACCATTATCTTTAGATTTAACAACTAATGTTTTAATAAATGATGTTTTTGAAATTGGTGTTGGTTATAGGTTTGATGATGCGATAAGTGGCTTAGTGAATTTTAGAGTTATTGACTCACTTCGAATTGGATATGCTTATGATTACACACTCTCCAATCTAGGTAATTTTAATTCTGGTTCACACGAAATTATTCTGCTATTTGATATTGGAAAACTAGGAAACGGATATGATAAATCACCAAGATTTTTCTAAACTCATAATTATGAACAAATATTATATTCTTATAGCTCTTTTATGTGTCTGCAGCTTAAGCTTCGGACAAAAAAAAAGCATAAAACGTGCTAATAAACTCTTTGCTAATAAATCTTATGTTGAAGCTGCCAATATATACAAGCAGTTAGAGGATAGTCAAGAGTCACTTGAAAAACTTGGAGATTCGTATTACTTTAATTTTGAAATGAAGAAAGCTAATAATGCCTATAAAAAATTGTTTGCGAACTATAAAGACAGTATAAGCTCTGAAGTTTATTTTAGATATGCCAATGCACTAAGAGGTGTGGAAGATTATGAAACTGGGGATCAAATAATGAGTGAATACTCTAACCTTACAGAAAACACACCCATTTTTATTGAAGAACTAACATCTCTGGTTCCCTACAACTATACCATTAATAAAGTAAAACGTGGCTCAAGTATCGGTGATTTTGGGGTTACTTATTTAAAGGATAAGGTTGTATTTGCTTCTGTACGAAATTCAGATAATCCTGAATATGCGTGGAATAAAAACCCCTATTTAGATTTGTACACAGCCTCTGTTTCAAAAGACAAAAACCTTAAAAACGTCACCCCTTTTTCCGAAGAAATAAACAGTAAAACTCACGAGAGTAACGCGACATTTAGTACCGACGGAAAAACAATGTACTTTTCTAGAACTAATAAAAAAAGAATAAAAATTGGAGAAGAAAAAATTGCAGTAGTTAAAATCTATAGTGCAGAATTAATTGATAGTACATGGTCAAATATTACTGTATTACCATTTTCTAGTGACTTGCACTCCACGCAACATCCTGTGTTAAATAAAGATAATACTAAATTATACTTTTCTAGTGACATGCCAAGTTCTGTAGGATCTTTTGATATTTATTATGTAGACATTAAAGGTAAAAACTATGGCGACCCAATTAATTTGGGAGGCGCTATAAATACAATACAACGGGAGCAATTTCCTTTTATTACTAATGAAGAAACACTCTATTTCTCGTCTAATGGCCATAAGGGTTTAGGTGGCTTAGATTTATATATGTCTATTTACAATAACGAAAAGTTTGAAGATGCTATCAATTTAGGGCATACCATCAACTCCGGAATGGACGACTTCGGCTTTGTTTTAAAAGATTCTGTTCAAGAAGGATTCCTTTCATCCAATAGAGATGGAAAAGATCGTTTGTATGCATTTACGAGAGAACCTAATGTTAAATCATACATCTTAGAAGGCGAAGTACGCGATAAAAACTCAAAAGAAATTTTACCAGGATCTTTAGTGACCTTATTAGACGAAGATGGCAGTATCGTCAAGCAGATTGTTGTTGCAGATGATGCTAAATATAAATTTGAAACCAAACCAAATACAACTTACAAAATTGAAGGTTATCGGGACTTCTACATACCTACTATTGAAAATATTAAAACGAATGAAGAGGGTAAAATTGAATATAATTTAGAACTAGAAATTGAGTCTTATGATGATGCCGAAGAAATTGTAGTTACAAAAACTGACGGTTATATTTACATAGAGTTAGAAAATATTTACTTTGATTTAGACAAATGGACAATCAAACCAAAAGCTGCAACCACCTTAGACCTACTTGCTAATCTACTACTAAAATATCCTAGAATGGAGATTCAACTTGGAGCTCATACAGATTCTAGAAGTAGTGATAGTTATAATTTAGTTTTATCTAATAATCGTGCAAAAGCAACTTTAAATTATATTGTCTCAAAAGGCGTAAATAAACTACGCCTAACATCTAAAGGCTTTGGAGAATTACAACCTTTAGTTGATTGTGGTGATAATTGCTCTGAAGTCGAACATTCTATTAATAGGCGTTGCGAGTTTATAATCCTTAAATAGAATATTTTGTAAACTATTATAACCTTCTAATTCAATGGTATTTCTAAAAATTGAATCCCGTTGTACTCAATAAGATATTCTTCATTTAAATACACTGGTAAATCCTCTCCACCTGGATTCCCTAGACCAACTCCTGCATATAAAACTTTGGCATCTTTTTCAAAAGCATGTTTTTTAAACGTTTCCATCCAAACAATATTATAATTATTTGGGTTGTCTGGAAGTTTAACTGCTCTTACAATGACAAAGAAATATTGACTATTCTTATCGATACAAACAAATTGAGGATGTTTTTTAAGCTTACTATTAATGGCCACAAACTCGAAACCACGTTTTTCTAAATCTTTCCCAACGTGGTTCATTGCCAAGTTGTGAAGTTCTTGTAATGTTAAGACTTTACTCATCTTGCAAAGATACGAAGTTGCTATTTAAATCTTACAAATTTAGCATTACTAAACGTATAATTAGAAACAGGAACAACAGCATCATTTTCTAACTGATACCAGGGAGAGATTTTAGAATCTTCTAGGTTTTTAACTAAGTGAACACTTTGAGCTGGTGTATTGCCTTGAAATAACAAAAACAACTTATCCCCTTCTTCATTTACAACCTCATCACCAATCATCACTATATGTCCTGGTGAACCTCCTTTAATAAGCATATCACCCAGTTGCACCTCCTTGACATCAATAGGTTTCAACTCATTATACAATGATAAGGTCCCCGAATACATGAAAATTAAATTCAAATAGTTATAAAAGTTTTCTTCGGAAGGATTTGCACTTGCGGTTTTACTAAAGGTCACTTTGTTTCCATTAATTTTTGGACGATAACCTGCTGCATACTTTTTCCAAGAGCAATAATGACCAGAGGTGAAGTTAAAGCCTATGTCGTCTTTCCTGTTGTTTTCCCAAAGGTATTCGCTTCTAATTCTTATGAGTGCGTCGGCACATTGTTGTAATCCGTTTTTTGGCACTGGGATGTCTAAAATACCAATATGTCCACCTTGCCAGAAATATTCAGAATTGTCATAGTTTATGATTTTACTTCCGAAGGGTTTCAACTTATAATTTCTGAGATAACCTTCGTAACTTCCTTTTGAATAGACAACACGCTTGTAACCATCTGGAGGGTTAACTCTAGATTGTATTGTCAAGCTATCTTTATCAATAAGATTGGGTATTTCAATACTTGCTTTGAATATTCTAACACCTTTTTTTACAGGTTTAAACTGAAATACTAAAACAACAAGAGACGTAAAAATTAGAATGATAAATAAAACTTTCTTCATACCTCCAATAACGCAAAATAAATAAGTTTTCGTATTTATAGTTTAAGTTAAAGCTTGTTGTCGTAAGATTTCTTTATCAATTCTGCCTTACTATTAATTTCTAAAGCTTTGTAGATATTCTTTATATGACTACGAACTGTATCAAGCGACACAAATAAATCACTAGCAATTATTTTGTAATTTTTACCATCGACGATACCTGTAACTATTTCCTTTTGTCTAGAGGTCAATAAATCACTTTGATTCCGTTTTGGTGTAAATCGGTTAACCAATTCTCGTTCTATAGAAGGTGACATATACGAGCCACCGTTATGAACGATTTCTACAGTTTCTAAACTATTTTTAAGAGGTGTTGTCTTAGACAGACAAGAACAAGCTCCAGCACATAAC
The DNA here is from genome assembly GCA_034111845.1 of Psychroserpens sp. Taxonomy (GTDB): domain Bacteria; phylum Bacteroidota; class Bacteroidia; order Flavobacteriales; family Flavobacteriaceae; genus Psychroserpens. Next base: position 6,370 of record JAWUWM010000002.1, read on the forward strand.
GCTTTGTAAACACTATCGTTATCCTCAAATGTGGTGAGCATGATGACATCTACTTTTGGCAGTTCATTCAAGATAAGCAGAATACCTTTAATTCCAGACATTCCTAACAAATTGATATCAGGAAGTATGATGTCTAGCACTTTTTCCGAAGAAAAAACACGCTCTAGAAAATCTTCAATGGAAGATGAAATTTGCTAACGTTCTATTTGAGGCTGTGCATCAAAATAGTCATTTAACGTTCTTGAATCAACACATCATCTTAAATAATTGCTAAGTTAATAATCGTGATTTTTGAAATAATCTTCTACATGTAAAGTTATAACATTAAAGGCGTTTGACAATAACATGAAAATGTGGTTATATAACTGAAACGGTAAAACTAATAGTACTTCAAATCCGTTATGCTTTTGAAAACTCAAACCCCCTCTAATATTTTTTGCGCGTATTACCATATTAGACACCCCAAACCAGTAGATTTATAGCATCCCATTTTACTGCCATTATCTCTGATATTCAATTGACATCCATTTAACTGATTAACGATTTTAATACTGACATTTGTAGCATCTGAGTGACGCAAGACATTAGTCATAAACTCTTTATAGATTAAAAAAATATTTTGTTTGGTTTGAGCGCGTAGCTTTTTACTCGGATTTTTAACCGTTAGAGTTATCGATGGTGTTCTAAAAGGAGACTGGGTATCTATTTGGAGTACATGTACGTTTACACAAAATAGTATTACGGTGAATATGCCTTATCAATATAGTGCAATGATAGATAATGGAAAAATTGTGAGATCAATGATATATTTTGATAGAATGGCAGTCAATACAGCAATGGGTTATGAACTCGTCAAGAACCAACCAACGACATCAAAAGGCAGTGCCAATAATTCAATTTTAATGTATTGATATTGTCTTTTCTGCTTAAATAATCTATATAAGCACAGAACAAATTGAATAAAAAAATATCATGAAATCAACTCAGGAAATTATCATCCTATTTTTAAAAGCACTTTTATTTAGCTGCAGTAAAACTCAACAAAAAGGGGCCATAACTATTAGGAACGGAACAATAGGTATGATAGGTTTTGATTCTTTAGTGTCTAAAAAAAAGCATGAAAACAACCTTAGAAAGAACCTATGAAGATTCCATATATCTTGTTCACTTGCAAGGCTATCAAAGAGCATAGAATTATCTAGTTTCCTTAGATGATTTATCACTTCCTGAAATAGTGCGCACCAGAGATTATTATTTTATACGTGACAACGAGACCTTTCTTGTTCAAAATTCCCTGTCCTTAAATAGGATAGTAGAAAAAAATAATGTAATGCGTGTTATTTTTTATCACACCTGATGACTGAGCTCAATTAGACGAACGCGAACGCGATTATGACAGAATTGATGTAACTGATAATATAGAGGAGCTAGACTTTAAAGTTAGTAAAGTATCTGCTTATATGGCATAAGAGGCATATACCTATAATAGGCAACAGGAAAATAATACCATTATACGCCAATCTTAATAGGATTTAGTAATGAAAGCTTGCGATAGTATTGGTACAGATTTTAGAACTGAATTTGAAAACTCGACAGTTCCGATTGTCAAAAAATTTATAGCACAAAGGCTAAGGAAAACATAAGAAACAGTAACCTTAAAAAAATTAATTCAAGATTTAAATAATGATTACCTGAGTTACGTTGATAATATTGAGTTTTACTCAGACCTAGGGGAATGCTTAGAAAAAACCTTAACTGAAACTGATATTAAAGAAATTATGCGGTTTCCTGGTGCAAACTTTATTGCTCTTAACCAAAGAAAAGCAACTTACGATGAAATGCTAAACTCAGGAAGACTATATAATTTATTTAATGAACTGCTAGTAGAAAAAATCATTTCTATTACCACATTCCATTACATAAGCTTCGCGAAACAAACTCAATTTTTAATTCGAGTAATCAAAATATAAATAGCGAATAATTTTGATATAACACTCTAATTATTATATCTTTAAATGATTCTATTATTTTTATACAACATTATAAATATTAAATTAGAACAAAAAATACACCTAAAACCACATGAAGATGTGATTAAAAATAAACGCTGAGAACCTACACTTAGCTAACTTTAAAGATTACATATTTTATAGGTGTTTTGTCAAGCGACCCCATTCTCCCTAGAATTGAATATTTTTTAATTGAAATGTTAATAGCAACTAATTAAAACCAATTTCATTAGTATTATGAAACTAAAACCATAGCAATAGTTATCACGAATAATTATATCAATTTTTAAAATCAATTTCATGAAAAAAGCAGGTATCATAGGTGGTTCTGGTTTTATAGGAAGTCATATTACCAAACAATTTTTAGATAATGGGTTTGAGGTCAAAGTTTCTACAAAAGATTTATCAAATCTAAAAAAATACCAACATTTAAGTCAGCTTAAAAACGTAGAAAATTTAAGTTTCAGAGAGCTAGATGTTACAGATAAAAATCGACTAGAAAACTTTATAAAAGATTATGATATTGTTATTCATTCTGGGACTCCTCTTCAGTTGGATGTTGATAACCCACAAAGAGACTTGTTTGATCCAACTATTAAAGGTACAGACAATTTTCTTGAGATCATTCATAATTCACCCAAAGTAAAAAAGGTTATAGTTAACGCTTCGGTTACTGCCTTGAACACTAATTTCCCATTACCAGCTGGCGGAAAATCTGCAACAGATCATTTTAGCAAAAATGACATACCTTTTACAAGCAAGGAAAGTCACCCTTACGCACAGGCAAAGTTTATTGCCAACCAAACCGTTAATGACTTTATTGAAAAATACCCGAATCTAGATACAGAAATCGTGAGTATATCTCCAGTTATGGTTATGGGAAAATCGTTTTCTAACAGAGAAGATTCGACCTCTACAGGACTACAGTTTTTGTTCAAAAACAAAATAGCACCAAATCCTTTTATTCAAATGTTTTATGACGAAAATATTACTATGGCCACCGCTAATGTTAAAGATGTGGCAATAGGGGCCTATAAAGCAGGGACAATATCTGGTTTGCATGGCGAAAACTATTTACTCTCTAGTGAAACGTATTCAGTGTCAGATGTGACATTGATGTTAAATAATCAATCACCAAAACACGCCCCAGAAACAATATATCATAATCAATTGGCAAAGCGCGAATTAGGTATTCCGTTTCAATCGGTACAATCTACTTTAAAAGAGTATAACTCATAACACGACATCATGAAAAACGAATTAGCAAAATGGTCAAAAGCAGAACTAAAAATTTATATACTTCTACTCTGTGCAAAAATAGACAAAGAAGAATCTAAAGAAGAAATCACTTTAATTAAGTCCAAAACCGATGAGGCAACCTTTAATAAACTATACAACGAATTTTGCTGTGACGAAGAGGATGGTTGTTTTGAGAAGATTGAAGATGCTATTAATAAGCATGAATATTCACCACAAGAACTGCATAAGTTAAAGCAGGAAATTCTAGAAGTATTCCTTGCAGACAAAAAATTCGTAATGAAAGAACAATATCTACAAAAGGTGTTTGATAATATTTTATACTGAAATAGTAAGGATTCAAGACTTATCTCTAATTTAAAATAATAAAATTAAACCATCCATATTTATAAAAGTATCGACCCTTTTATTAATAAAACATTGAACATCTAGCTGCAAAAAAAATTGAGAAACATTTAATATCACTTGCTAAAAACCTTGTTTCCTACAAAAAAATCAATGCATATGAAAACACTAAATAAACATACCAATCTATTGACAATAATTGTAATGCTAGTCACTTTAACTTTTATAAGTCAAAGCTGCGAACAAAAGACGAAAGAGGTACCAGTTGAAATTGAAAAAAAAATCACTATTGAATATGAAACACCAGAATACTTCTTACTAAGGCCAGAGGTTGAAAAAGTTTATGGTTACTCTCATGCTGTAAAAATTAGTAATTCTATTAAAGTCTATGGCAAGGTAAGTATGGATGATGAAGGGAATCCAGCTGCAATAGGAGATTTTGAGCAACAAATGAAAAACTGCTATTCAGATTTAGAAAAAGTCTTAGCGCATTATGGTTGAATTTTTGACGATGTTGTCGTAGAAAATGTATTTACGACAGACATGAGAAAATTCTTAGAATTTACTGGTTATAGAACCGAAATCTATAAAAAACAATTCCCAACCGGATCTCGGCTTGGTGTTAAAAAACTGGCGATTCCAGAATTTATGATCGAAATTGAATTAGAAGTGCAAAAACAAATTAATAAACTAAAAACAAGGATTATGAAAAAAAACAAGTCATTGACACACTTTACAAAGTATTCGCAACAGGAGATATGCTTGCATTTTTAGGCGCTATGCATCCTGAAATTCAATGGAATGAAGCCTAAAGCAATTCACTCGCAAATGGCAATCCATACATTGGTCCAGACGCTATTTTAAATGGTGTATTTGCACGTCTTGGCGGAAGACACGAATATTTTAGCTTACAAGGTATCGAAGTTCACAATATAATGGACAATAAGGTTTTGGTAACCTTGCGTTATGATGCCAAAGTAAAAGAAACAGGAAAAGCCTACAATGCTCAAGCAGCACACTTGTGGACATTTAACGATGATGCTCAAATCATAGCATTTCAGCAGTTTGTAGATACCAATAAATTGGCAAATGCCGATAGTATATAACACTATAAAAAAACCACATGAAAACAGTACTAATCACAGGAACAAACAAGGGCATTGGCCTTGAAACCGAATTAACTTTTGGTCGCGCTAGATACAAAGTATTTGCTACAATGAGAAATCCAGCAAAGGCAAACGATTTCAAACAAATGATCCATTCTGAATCCTTAGATATTCATATTTCCGAACTCGATGTATCCAAACTCAAAAAGAGTTGCAGGAATGTTTTCAGCATCTCTAAAGAATCCAACACCACCAACTTTAGTGGCAGACAAGGTTTTAGAAGTTGCAGAAAACAAAAACTGGAAATTAAGACATTCTTTTTGGCCCAGATTTAGAACCCTTTATAGCATGTCGTGCCTCAATGACAAATGAACAATGGGTAGATTGGAATGCAGCAAGTGACGAGGATTGTTACAAATCTGTAGAACAAGATTTTGGACTTGATGCGAGGTAGTTAGTTATACAACACACTAATACCAATACTGCTAAAAACACTAAGACTAAATTTTAGAACGTTGATTAAGAAAATAAAAAAATATTTATAATTGAGAACAATAAAATAACAACAAATGAAAACAGTTTTCCTTACAGGTTTTACATTCCTTTTTTCAATAGTAATTTATTCGCAAACTTATATTACTAACGTCACGATTACTGATGTTGAAAACAAAAAAATGATTCCTAATCAAACCGTGGTCATAACTAAGGATGTCATTAGCAATATCCAATCCAGTAAAAAGATAACAATCCCAGAAAACGCAACCACTATTGATGGTACAGGAAAATATCTAGCACCAGGATTGACAGATGCGCACATTCACTTTTCTCAAAATGGCGGTTTATACACGCGACCTGATGCCATTGATTTGCGAAAATTCACCCCATATGAAGATGAAATTATAATTTCAAAAACCAAAATGGAAGATAAATTGCGTCGCTATGTAAAAAACGGAATCACGACCGTTTTTGACGTCGGTTCTACGCTATACTTTCTAGAAAAAAGTAATTATTTTAAAGACAAAGACTTTGCACCAACTATTTATATGACTGGTCCATTATCAACCACATATACACCTGAAGTTTATAAAAGTTTCCCTGATAACTCACCATTCGCATTAACGCAAACCGTTGAAGAAGGTATAAAATCTGTTCAAGATCAATTGCCATACAAACCAGATTTTATCAAAATATGGTATATCGTTGGCGCTGATGGATTAGCAATAGAAGAAAGTGCTCGAAAAAATTTACCCATCATAAAAGCGATTATTGATGAAGCTCATAATAACCATTTAAAAGTAGTGGTTCATGCCACTCAACGCATCACAGCGCAGTTAGCTGTAGAAAATGGCGCCGATTTTCTGGTACATAGCGTTGATAACGAAGTCCTAAAACCAGATTTTGTGCAATTAATAAAAAAGAACAAAGTGGTAGTCTGTCCGACCTTAATTGTTCATAGTGGCTATGTGAATACGTTTGGGCAGAATCTTAATTTTTCATCGTATGAACTGAATACTGCCGAACCACAACAAATAGGGTCCTTAATAGACCTAAAGCACTTGTCAGACACTTTATTTGTAAATAGCTATAAAGTAATGGGCAATTCTAAACAAATGTTAGCGGGCTTAAAAGCATCGGATTCTATTAGTAGGACTAACTTAAAATTGCTATCAGATGCAGGTGTGATAATTGCTATCAGATGCAGGTGTGATAATTACTACAGGAACAGATGCTGGGAACATAGGCACCTTACATACCTCTTCCTATCAAGCAGAACTACAAGCCATGAAAGCAAGTGGCATGAGTAACTGGCAAATTCTTGTATCATCGACCCTAAATGGAGCAAAAATTTTAGACAAAGAAAAAGAATTTGGAAGTATTACGGTTGGTAAAAAAGCAAATCTAATTCTATTAGATGCTAGTCCAATCGATGATCTTAAAAATCTAACCAAAATAACTAAAGTCATCAATAACGGTAAGGTATTTAACCCTGAAGATTTAATAAAAGACACACCAGAAGATCTAGCGCAACGTCAATTAAACGCCTATAACTTCAGAAATATTGATGCTTTTTTAGAACCTTATGCTGATGATGTTGAAGTTTATACTTTTCCAGATGAGCTGAGATACAATGGAATAGAAGCCATGAGAAAAGGATATACACAAATGTTTCAAAATACGCCAATTCTGCATTGTGAACTGGTGAACCGTATCGTTCAAGGCAACACTGTTATTGATCAGGAACGTGTGCAATTTGGCGATCGTATTTTAGAAGCCATTGCTATTTATCATATTAAAAACGGGAAAATTAAGAAGGTCTATTTTATGCAAAAATAGAAACAAATTACAACCTATAAAACAAATAAACAGCAACTTATGAAACGAGTATATTCAAAATTTTATCATCCAAAGGAATAATTAATAGCGATCAGTATGTGACCATTGAAAAACAATAAATATAAATACATGAAAACGAATACTCTACTAATAACCTCTTTCATCTGTCTGCTTTTAGCCTGCAATGAAAAAACCAAGACACCAACTGTCGAAACCGAAACAAAATCTTCTTATTTCGATTATTCTAACAGCGATGACCAAAAAACAGGTGGTATCAAAATGATACCTATTAAGACACCCAAAGGCACTTTTAATGTTTGGACAAAACGCATCGGAAACAATCCGAAAATTAAAGTTTTATTGCTTCATGGAGGACCAGGAGGAACCCATGAAGCTTTTGAAAATTTTGATGGCTATTTGCCAAACAAAGAAATAGAATACATTTATTACGATCAATTAGACAGCTATTATAGTGACAAACCAAACGATTCGACCCTATGGACGATTGAACATTTTGTAGAAGAAGTGGAACAAGTTCGAAAAGCCTTAAATCTAGACAAACACAATTTTTACCTGCTCGGTCAATCTTGGGGCGGAATTCTAGCCATGGAATATGCCCTCAAATATCAAGATAACTTAAAAGGCTTGGTGGTTTCTAATATGATGGCAAGCATTCCTGAATATGAAAAATATGCAGCAGAAATTTTAGGCCCACAATTACCGCCAGAAGTTTATAAAGAAATCAAAACGATGGAAGCTACTGAAGATTACGGTAACCCGCGCTATACGCAACTCGTGATGGAGCATTATTACACAAAACATGTCCTGCGTTTGCCAATGGATGAGTGGCCAGAGTTTGCCACTCGTATGTTCTCACATCTCAATCCAAACATCTACATCTATATGCAAGGCTATAGTGAATTTGGGGTCACTGGCGATGCAACGTTAAAAGGCTGGGACGTTTCTAAAAGGTTGAATGAATTGAAAATCCCAACCTTAATGATTGGCGGAAAATACGACACTATGGATCCAAAATATATGGAATGGATGAGTACCGAAGTTCAAAACGGACGGAGTCTAACCACCAATGGAGCACATGTCTCACAATTTGACGACCCAAATACTTATTTTACTGGATTAATACAGTTTATAAAAGATGTAGATGATGGCTCATTTTAAGACTTAAACACATAACTAACTCACAACCATATCATATGAATCTTAAAAAATCTTTAATTATTGCTATTTCTTTAGGGATATTGATCATGGCAGCTTGGGAAATCTACTGGCGCTCTCAAGGCTATTTACCAGATCTAGACGACGATAAATACCTTTGGGCAAAAACACGAGCCATGGTTGACAATGCTACCAAAGATGATGTAGTTTTTGTTGGTTCTTCCAGAGTACTTTTTAATCTCCAAGTTAACCGATGGAAAACACTAACTGGCATTAAGCCCATTCAATTAGCAAATGCAGGCGCTACACCCTTGCCAGTATTTCATGATATTGTTGAAAACTCAAACTATAAAGGTACAGTAGTCGTAGGAGTAACACCGCCATTGTTCTTTTCAACTACGTTTGAACAAGCACCGCCATGGAATAGAGCATCATCACGATCAGAATTTTACAAAAATCGCACCTATGCACAACGCATTAATTATAACTTGTCTATTCCACTTCAAAATTCATTGGCATTTGTATCTAATGATGATGAAGCCTGGTTAGACGATATCAATCTAAAAGCTTTACTCAAAACCATTCATCTTTCTCCTCGGACAGAAAAACCTCAAGACCCTCCATTTAGAAGATTTCAAGATATAGATCTTAACCGAAATGTTAGAATGAAAGAACGAATGGTAAACGATACTGCCTTTGCAAATTCTATTAAAACGGTTTGGAAAACGATACTATCTGGAGATAAGCCTCCACCAGAAAAAGAGGCAACAATAGAATACTTTCTAAAAGATGCTGAAAAATTTACCTCGAGAGGTGGGAAGATTATCTTGCTACGAAATCCTTCAGATGGTTTTTTTAAAGACATAGAAATCAAGGGTTTGCCACGTCCTGACTTTTGGAACGAATTGATCACAAAAGCAAATGTACCAGCATATCATTACCAAGATTATAAAAGCTTAAGTGCCTTTAAAACCATAGAATGGTCCCACTTATCAGCTAAAGATGCTGATCAATTTACAGAAAATTTTGTAAAAATTCTTTTAGAAGATGGGCTTATTACTAATCTTAAAAACAACTAATCATGCTTTTCAATTCATTAATTTTCGTTGTCTTTTTGGTAATAGTTTTGGCATTTTATTATTCAAAGTTCCTTAGCTGGACAAGTAAAAAAGGAATGTTACTTCTAGCTAGTTATGTTTTTTATGGTCTTTGGAATCCACCTTTAGTAATTTTATTGTGGATATCAACACTGGTAGACTGGACTGCTGGAAAAAAATTAGCCCTAGAAGAAAATCAAAGCAAAAGAAAAGGTTGGCTACTACTAAGTCTGTTTGTTAATCTTGGCTTTTTAGCTTTTTTTAAATATCGAGATTTCCTTTTAGATAATTTCACAAGTGCCGTAAATGCTTATGGATATGGCTATGAGGTGCAGCCAATTGATATTATTTTACCTATGGGTATTTCATTTTACACCTTTCAGACCATGTCTTATACTATAGATATTTATAAGCGGAAAATAAAACCTGCTAATACCTTTTTAGATTTTGCGCTATACGTCACTTTTTTTCCACAACTCGTTGCAGGGCCAATTGTAAGAGCAAAAGATTTAATCACCCAATTTTATGAAGAAAAAAGAGCCAATTTTAATCAATTCGCTTGGGGTACTTTCCTTTTGACTATTGGTTTGTTTCAAAAAATAGTTTTAGCAGATATTCTATTGGCTGATACTTCTAATAAAGTTTTCGGATCAAAATCTATTCTTCATGGTTTGGACGCTTGGACGGGTACTTTGGCATTTTCGGGACAAATATTTTTCGATTTTGCGGGTTATTCTACTTGCGCTATTGGCATAGCGTTAATGCTAGGTATTGTTCTACCAGATAACTTTAAGTACCCATATGCCTCCATTGGGTTTTCAGATTTTTGGAGGCGTTGGCACATTACGCTTTCAACTTGGTTAAGAGATTATATCTATATACCTATAGGTGGTAACCGTCATGGAATAACCAGAATGTATGCTGCCTTAATTATTACCATGCTGCTTGGCGGTTTATGGCATGGTGCTGCCTGGACATTTGTTATTTGGGGAGCATTACATGGTCTTTACCTTATTATTGAAAGAATGCTTAAGTCTAAAATACAAATAAAATTAAATACTCTTAACGAACTATTTCTCGCGTTACTTACCTACATCATGGTAAACTTTACTTGGGTATTTTTTAGAGCTCGAGAATTTTCTACTGCTAAAAACATGATTACCTCTATGTTATTTATGAATAGTGAAGGAGAAAAAATCGTTGAAACATTTGATGTAATAAAAGTATTCTCTCTTATTTTAATCTTATTTATTTGTCATTGGATAATGAGAAAAACATCTATGAAAGACGTGTCCTTAAAAGTAAAACCTTGGGTTTTGGGTGTATTTTGGGCGGTCATGTTATTTTTAATAGTAATCTCACAAGGAAGTGGTGAGCAGTTTATTTATTTTCAATTTTAAAAGCTAACCAAAAATGTCAACAACACAAAGATCATTAACCCCATTAAAAGCACTCGACCGTATTCAATCTATAGATGTCATGCGTGGTATTGTTCTCTTCGGAATTTTATTAATGAATATTAATGGGATGGGATTGGCACAGGCCTATGGTGATCCAACAGTCTCAGGAGGAGCTGCTGGATGGGATCTCTATACCTGGATTACTACAAACATGCTTTTTGAAGGGACAATGAGAGCTTTATTTTCATTGTTATTTGGAGCAGGTATGTTCATTCTTTTGGATCGCTTGGAAAAGAAGGGTGCTGGTATTAAGGCTGCAGATATTTATTTTAGGCGCTTAATGTGGTTACTTCTTTTTGGACTCATTCACGCATATCTTATTCTGTGGACTGGCGAAATATTATACAGTTATGCACTTATGGGGTTTTTGGTGTATTCCTTTCGAAATATGGCACCTAAAAAGTTAATCATCATTGCTCTAGTTTTATTAGCAATAGGAACTGTTTGGAATTATGCCGATTACAAATATGATGTCAAAATGATGGACGACGTCGCTCTGGCAGAACAATTTAAAACGGATGGTAAAGAACTTACCGACGATCTAAAAACAGCTCAAGTAAAATGGGAAGAATTACAAAAAGAACGCTCACCTAAAGCAATTGCAGAATACAATACAAACATGCAAAAAAATTATTTTGGTGTGGTTGCTTTTTTAGCACCTATAAATATGTATTTTAAAAAGTACTATTTCTATCGTTATGATGTTTGGGATATTTTAAGTATGATGCTCTTAGGTATTGCATTTTTTAAACTCAATATACTATCTGCAGTAAAATCCTATCGCTTTTATGGGCTTATGACAGTTGTGGGTTATGGTATAGGATTGAGTATTAATTATTATGAGGTTCAAATGATAATAGACAATAACTTTTCGTTATTGAGTTTTTCAAAATCAAACCTAACTTATGATTTGGGTCGTGTTTTTGTTGCTATGGGACATATAGGTGCCATAATGTTGTTTTATAAACTACCTATTTTAGCACTATTGAAAAAAGCACTTGGTGCAGTGGGTAAAATGGCGTTGACCATTTATGTCATGCACTCGGTCTTCGCTATGTTCATTTTTACAGGAGCAGGATTTGAACTATTTGGAGAATTTCAGCGACATGAACTATTGTACATCGTTTTCTCTATCTGGATATTTCAACTTATTGCGAGTCCCCTTTGGCTTAAGTATCATAATTTCGGTCCGTTAGAATGGCTGTGGCGTAATTTGAGCTATAACAAAAAGCATGCTTTAAAAAAGAAACGTTTGTAATAAAAAAAATGATAAAATTTTTCAGAAATATTTGAAGAAGTTACATTTCCAAAGTAAAAACTAAAAAGTATTTGCTTTATGCTATTCGTGAAATCATTCTCTTATTTATAGGTGTTTTTAATCGCACTACAGGTTGACAATTGGAATGAAAACCGAAAACAAAAAACTGTAGAGATCGTCTATATCAAGACTATTAAAACAGACCTACTACTCAATTTAAAATCACTCACAAAATTTCTTAATCGTCGAAATAAAACTATAACTTCTGTTGAATTGGTATTAGATTAATTTAATAACAACGCACCATTAGACATCAATGTCTTTAATTTTCATTGTGTCCAAGTTATGGGCTGGTATTCTTTTGAGAATAATGACAATACCTACCAAGAGCACTTAAACTCCCAGCAACTTTCAATTCTATCTAATAAAGCTACGAAAGATAGTTTACAAAACCTTGAAACTATTCTCAATACCATCCATTTTATTGAGAGCGAAATAGAAGAGGATTATGAACGCTATCTCTATGACCCGTTTTTTTAAATTATCCATTTAAAAACTTCTTTAAAAATTATAAAATCATGGATTAATACTACCGCATCTATTCCAAAATTAGATGATACCGAATTTAAAACGCTATTAAATAACAGAACTTTTAAAAACGGTTTTGTAATCGCTGCATTTAATAGGGAACACCTTATTGAAGAATACAAAAGATATTTGTTACTACGGCAACACTTATTAAATTGATTAACGAAGAGTTCAATTAATAAAAAAGTGTAAATTTAAACACTAGCTATTTACATATATTAATCAACCTCAACTACTTCTTCTATTATCCTACTTGCGAGACGTAACATTCATTGCTAATTCGTAAACCAAAACCATGAAATCAAGAAGCATAACCTTAAACCTATTACTTTTAATATGTACTTTTTCGCTTTATGCTCAAACTGAAAAAGAAAAGGTTATTGAAACGACAAGCAAAGCAAGTATTGAAGGACACATATATTTTTTAGCAGATGATTTACTCAAGGGTAGAGAGACTGGAACACCTGAAAACAAAATTGCAGCTTCTTATTTAGCGAATACTTTTCGTAGCTATGGCGTAAAACCTAGTCCAAAAACTGGAACCTTTTATCAAGATGTAAAACTAAAACGAGTCTCACCTCCTTCTGAAGTTATTATAGAAATTAATGGTCAAAAAATTAAGGACTACGCTTTTATTTTTCCTTCTCCAGTAAATATAGAGAGTGATGCTGTGTATTTAAATTATGGTCTTGAGGACGATTATAAAGGAAAAAAACTCAAAGGAAAAATCATTATTATCAAATCCGGAAGTGCAGAGACTAAAGACACCAGAGTTGCATTTGGTTTACGAGGTAAAAAGCAAGAATTGGCTCAAGCAAATGGTGTTACTGCTATTATAGAACTTTTAGATACCGATGAAAACATGTGGGGATTTATTGATCATAATTTTAATAGTTCAAAATTAATGGTAGCTGAAAACGAAGATCAAGAAGACGACAAAAGCTATAATGACCAAACTGCTCATCTGTGGATTTTAGATCGAAACAATGAGATGGCTACTCAACTTAGTACATCTAAAAGCATTACATCTAAAATAGATATTGGCGAAAAGAAAGAAGACATTGTAATGTCTCAAAACGTTATAGGTATCGTTGAAGGCACAGACCCTAAACTTAAAGAAGAGTTTATCATTTACTCAGCGCATTACGACCATGTTGGTATTGGCACTCCCGATGAAACAGGCGACACCATCTATAATGGTGCAAGAGATAATGCTATAGGCACAACAACGGTGTTGAGTATGGCTAAAAACTTAGCTAAATATCCAACGAAACGATCTGCACTGTTCATTCTATTTACTGGAGAAGAAAAAGGACTTTTAGGTAGTGAATTCTATGTAGAAAACCCTGTGTTACCATTAAAACAAATGGTGTATTGTTTTAATAGTGACAATGGTGGTTACAATGATATCTCTTTAACGACAATTGTAGGTTTAGAAAGAACAACAGCACATCAAAACATTAAAGATGCAGCAATTATATTTGGTTTAACAGCAATTGATGATCCTGCTACTGAACAAGGTTTATTTGATAGAAGTGATAATGTACATTTTGCTAAAAAAGGAATTCCTGCACCTACATTTTCATTAGGGTTTTCATCCTTTGATGGTGAAGTTACTAAATACTACCATAGACCAGGAGATGAAGCTGATAGTTTGGATTATGATTATTTACTCAAATTTTTCAGAGCATATGTGATGTCTGGACGACATATTGCTAATGATCCTAAAACGCCTGTTTGGACTACTGGCGATAAATATGAGGAAGCTGCAAAGGCTCTTTATGGGAATTAATCCATTATAAAATAAACACTATAAATGATTACATATTTTCAAAATAAAACGTTTAAGCTGGTTAAAATTATAACTTATAACTTCGTGTTCTTAATAATAAGTAGCTGTAATAATCAAAACGCATTACCCGACCCTTTAGATGCTGGCTGGAATGGCGAAGCAGTTTGTGAAGTTGTAGACGATAATGAGAAACTAAGAGTTCTTAAATGCACATTTGCTCCTAATGTTGGTCATGAGAAACATTATCATAATCCACATTATGGTTATACACTTGCTGGAAGTAAATTTAGAATAAAAGATACCACAGGTACACGAGAAGTTAACGTACCAACAGGCTATAGTTTTAGTAATGATGAAATTTCAACACATGAAGTGCTCAATATTGGAGATAGTACAGCTGTTTTTTTAATTATGGAATATAAGTAATATTATGGATGGATTTAATATCGTAATGGTCATTGCCATTATACTTTTTGCACGATTAGGCGTGCGATTGGTTACGGGTTATATCAAAATGAAAAAGAAAAACATTGAAGACAAGCCAAATTCTAACTCAGAGAAATAATCAATTAAACACAATACATATGGGGGTTTTTTGGGATTTATTACAATAGGACGAACTTGAAAAGCAACAAGAGCAAGCAGATAGCGTAGAGGATCGTGTCAAACTTTTAGAAGAAGATTTAGCACACACGAAAACACTGCTAAAAAAGACGCTTATCGCGTTAGAGAAACATCTCGTATAAGATATAGATGGTGATGGTGATGGTAAAATGGGATAAAGCGATTAGTATTAATTCGTAAACTAATACTATTAGTTCATATAAATCCAACTATACATGGACACCAAAACTATTATTTATAGTGTAGCAACTGCACTAATTTTAAGAGTTGTTATTACAATCATCTCTAAACCTAATAGGGAATCTAAAGTATTCGACATCAAAGACTCTTAAGTTTTAACATAGTTTTTTTCATTTTTTTGTATCTTTTACTTCGGAAAAAGAAAATAATTAAGTTATGAAAACATCTAAAAGACTAGAAAGCGCTATAAAAAAACTGTACCTCGCCTTTCATAATAACGAACTACATCCCGAATGCTGTAAAAGTTGTGCAGTAGGCAATATATTAGATCGTACAGACTCTTGGCAGCATCTCTCAGACGCTCACGGTTCTCTTAAACTGAATTACCTCGGAAATGTGCATGAAATGCTAAATAGGCGTTTTAATGGCTATACACCTCAAGAATTACTAAAAGTAGAAGCCACTTTTTTGGAAGCTTGTGGCTATGAACTTCCGTTCCGAAGAAAAAATAAAAGACCAGAAAACCCAGAAGATAAAGAGATGTTATTTCAAGGATTATCTGCAGTTATAGAATTACTCTGCAAATTTGATAATGTTCAAAATGTTATGGATTATACCAAACTTTTTGCGATTGTAAATAACAAACCAAAATATAATCTTTGTTATTGATATTCTAAATCCATGACCAATAAAAAAACCAACTCGTAATGAGTTGGTTTTTTTACTTTATATAGATTCCGTTATAGAAACGGAATGTTCATTAATTTTAGAAATCGCTTTGCTATCTATCCACCAAAGTCATCAAATCGTATACTGTCATCTGGTATTCCAAAATCCTCACCCATCTTTTGAACCGCCTGGTTCATTAATGGAGGTCCACAGAAGTACAATTCAATATCTTCTGGTGCCTCGTGATGATTTAAATAATTCTCAATTACACAATTATGAATAAACCCTACAAACCCATCTCCTGGTGCATCAATATCTTCTTTTACTTTCCAGTTGTCTTGTTCCATTGGCTCAGAAAGTGCCATATAGAACTTAAAGTTTGGAAAATCTTTCTCTAATGCTCTAAAGTAGTGAATGTAAAATAATTCAGCCTTAGAACGACCACCATACCAATACGTTACTTTACGACCCGTCTTAATAGTTCTAAATAATTCATACAAGTGAGAACGCATTGGAGCCATTCCTGCACCACCACCTACGTATAACATTTCACTTTCAGATTCGTTAATGAAGAATTCTCCATAAGGTCCTGAAATAGTTACTTTATCTCCAACCTTTTGATCAAATATGTAAGACGATGCAATACCAGGATTAACATCCATCCAACCGCCTTTGGCTCGATCAAAAGGAGGGGTTGCAATACGAACATTCAACATTATTTTACGTCCTTCTGCAGGGAAAGAAGCCATAGAATAAGCTCTTTCTACTGTTTCTGGATTCTTCATTACTAATGGATAAAGTCCAAATTTCTCCCAGTCTGGTTTAAATTTATCTGGCTCACCTGGATGATCATCAGGATGCGCGGTAACTTCCATGTCTGCGTATTTAATTTCACATTCAGGTATTTCAATTTGTATATAACCACCAGCCTTGTAGTTCATGTCTTCAGGAATTTCAACAACGAATTCCTTAATAAATGTTGCTACGTTGTAATTTGAAACTACAGTTGCTTCCCATTTCTTAATTCCGAAAACTTCTTCAGGAATTGTGATTTCCATGTTTTGCTTTACCTTCACTTGACAAGATAAACGTGCACCATGTGCTAGTTCTTTTCTACTAAAATGAGGCGTCTCTGTAGGTAATGCTTCTCCACCACCTTCTAGGACGTGACATTCACATTGAACACAAGTACCTCCACCACCACAAGCTGATGGTAAAAATATTTTTTCAGCACTCAATGTCGTTAACAGCGTACTTCCCGATGCGACTTGAATCTCACGCTCACCATTAATTTTGATTGTTACTGGACCCGATGGTGATAATTTCTGTTTAACAAATAATAATACACTTATAAGTATTAGCGAGATTACTAAAAAAGCTGCTACCGTCGCGACTACTGTTCCTATTGTTCCTGCTTCTAAAAACATCATACTACTCAATTATTTTAGTGTTATTAGCTATTTTTTTGTCCTCATCAATTGTGTTTTGAACTTCAACTGTTTTCTCTTCTTCTTCTGGTGCTTCTTCATCACCTCCAGTTAACATACCTCCAAAACTCAAGAAGCCAATCCCCATTAAACCCGTAATGATGAATGTAATTCCTAGACCTCTTAAAGGTGCTGGTACATTAGAATATCTAATTTTTTCACGAATAGCTGCAATTGCTAAAATTGCTAAAAACCATCCAATACCAGAAGATATCCCATAATTTAATGCTAACCCTAAAGTTTCAATTTCTTTAGATTGCATGAATAAAGATCCACCTAAAATAGCACAATTTACTGCGATAAGTGGTAAGAAGATCCCAAGTGAGTTATAGAGTGAAGGTGAAAATTTCTCAACTACGATTTCTACTAATTGAACCATCGTTGCTATCGTAGCTATAAACATGATAAACGATAGAAATCCTAAATCATAATCTGCAAATTCTGGTCCTAACCATTTCAATGCTCCTGGTTGCAGAAGATATTGATCTAAAAGCCAGTTTAAAGGCACTGTAACAGCTAAAACAAAAATCACTGCTGCTCCTAAACCTACTGCTGTAGCTACTTTTTTAGATACTGCTAAGTAAGAGCACATCCCTAAGAATACTGCAAATACCATATTATCGATAAAAATCGCCTTGAAAAATAATTCGATGTGTTCTATCATTGTCTTTAATTTTTTTATCCTGAACTCGTTTCAGGATCTCTTTATTTTTTATACTTTATTCTCTAACAAATCCTGAAATTAATTCAGAATAACACGTCGTGCTAGTCTTCTATTAAATCTTTATTTCTACTGCGTTGTACCCAAATCAATAATCCCACAATGATCAATGCCATAGGAGGCATTAACATAAATCCATTGTTTTCATAACCTGATGAATACACACCTGTCTTTTCAATGGCATCGCCAAGAACTGGAATTCCGAATAACGTACCTGATCCTAATAATTCTCTAAAGAATCCTACGATTATCAAAATCACACCATATCCTAAAGCGTTTCCAATTCCATCAAGGAATGCTCTCCATGGCCCATTTCCGAGGGCAAACGCCTCAAAACGTCCCATAATGATACAGTTGGTTATAATTAATCCAATAAATACTGAAAGTGTTTTACTTAATTCGTATTGATAAGCTTTTAATACTTGATCCACGATAATAACCAAAGAAGCAACTACGATAAGTTGTACAATGATTCTAATTTTTGATGGAATAATATTACGAATCAACGAAATAACGACGTTACCAACACCCATCACAAAGAGTACTGCTATTGCCATTACTAAGGATGCTTTTAGCTCTGCTGTAATTGCTAAAGCTGAACAAATACCAAGTACTTGAATGGTAATTGGATTGTTATCTGCTAACGGGTCAGTTATTAACTTAGCGTCTTTTTTTGAAAGTAGTGCCATAATTTAGTTCGCTGTTTTTAAGTTTTGGAAATAAGGCATATATAATTTGAGATCCGCTTTTATCATTGCCGACACACCATCACCAGTAATAGTTGCTCCTGCTAACGCATCTACCTCGTAATCTGTTTTATCGATATTTTTAGGATCTGCATTACCTTTTGCCACCTTTATACCTTTAAATGCTCCAGACTCTGACAATAAGTGCTCACCTTCAAAATCATCCATGAAGTAACGTTGCTTGATATTGGCACCTAAACCAGGCGTTTCCGCTGCATGATCAAAGAATGCTCCTCTTACAATCATATCACTATCTAAAGCTATAAAACCCCAGATAGCATCCCAAAGACCTTTACCTCTTATTGGTGCTACATAATAAGTATCTCCTTTTTCAGATTTACCAACAAATAATGGTAGAAAACGAGATTCACCGGCTTTTGCATTCGCCTGCTGCTTTTTAACATCAATTAAATAAGGTTCTTTACCACTATTAGCATCCATAAATTCTTGTCTAGTCATTGTTTTAATAACTTTACCATCCTTAGATTCCAATACTAATTGCTCTGATACTTTAGTCTTAAATAACTCTGCAACTTTATCAGTAGATACAAAAGTAATATCTCCAGGGCCTTCGTTTCCATTGACACCTAAAGCATATAAAATATTTTGTTGCTTTTCAATACGTTCGTTTTCAGTTATTGCAGGCTTTAAAGATGACGCTGTAAACGCTAATAAAGATCCTACAATCACCACCATTACTATGGCAAATAGTATTGTATAACCATTGCTATCTGTTCTTTTTTCCATGATTAAGCTGTTTTAAGTTTTAAACGCTTCATTCTACTTTTCACATTCCCTTGAACCACATAGTGATCAATTGTAGGCGCAAACACATTCATTAATAAGATTGCTAAGAATACACCTTCTGGATATGCAGGATTAAATACACGAATCATGATTGATATAAAACCAATTAGGAATCCATAAATCCATTTCCCTTTATTTGTTTGTGATGCGGTTACAGGATCTGTAGCCATATAAACTGCTCCAAACAAAATACTACCTATAATTAAATGTTGCCAGAACGGCACGTTCATTAATCCATAGAATTTACTTGATTCTCCAATCCACTCTGCAGATACAACGCCATTAAAGATAAGTCCCATTGTAAGTGCTCCAACTAAAGTAGATAACATGATTCTCCAACTTCCTATTTTAGTAAAGATTAAAAATAGTGCTCCAATAATAATCAAAAACTTAGAGGTCTCTCCAACAGATCCGGGAATTAGTCCCCAAAACATATCTAAGTAACTATAGTCTACAGCATTACTCTGCGCATAACTACCTAAGATTGTTTCCCCTGAAATAGCATCTAAATTAGAACCACTTGCAATCATTTGATCACGTTCAACTGCGCCATGCACCCACACTTTATCTCCAGACATCCATGTTGGATATGCGAAGAACAAAAATGCTCTAATTGTTAAGGCTGGATTCAAAATATTCATTCCAGTACCACCAAATACTTCTTTACCAATAACAACACCAAATACAACTGCAACAGATAACATCCATAATGGAATATCAACAGGAACAATTAATGGCACTAACATACCAGTAACTAAGTAGCCTTCTTCTACTTCATGACCTTTTATTATAGCGAAAACAAATTCTACTGCAAGACCAACTCCATAAGAGACGACTACTAATGGTAAAACTTGCCATAGACCAACGATTAAGTTGTCTAGCGTCCAGAATGTAGATGCCAAAAAACCTGTAGATCTTTCAATTTCACCTAGCGCTAAATAATGTTGATAACCAGCGTTGTACATGCCAAAAATCAAACATGGCACGAGTGCCATGATTACGGTATTCATTGTACGTTTTAAATCATCAGCTGCCTTAATATGAGTCCCATTATGAGTTATCTCATTTGGTAAGTATAAAAACGTGTGAATAGCATTAAATGCAGGAATCCACTTTTTGTCTTTGTTCTTTTCCTTAAAATTATGTAAGTTACTTTTTAAACTCATTATCCTATCTCTTTAAGCATTAGGTCTAATCCTTTTCTAATAATATCTTGATGTGGTTGTTTAGACACACAAATAAATTCTGTCAATGCGAAATCCTCTGGCGCAACTTCGTACATCCCAAGCGCTTCCATTTCATCTAAATCCTCATACATACAAGCCTTTAGAATTTGCATTGGGAATATATCCAATGGGAATACATTTTCATAAGAACCCGTTATAACAAAAGCACGATGCTCACCGTTTGTATTCGTAGTTAACTCATATTTTTTCTTAGGTTGTAACCATGAGAACGTTAAAGCTCTCGATGTAGACACCTTATCAAAAACTGGTTTATTCCAACCAAAGAATTCGTAATCATCACCTTCAGGAATTACAGAAATGAGATTATCATAAAACCCTAAACTTCCATCTGGTTTCAATTGTTTTCCTGAAAGCACATTTCCAGAAATAATACGATCATTAGCATCTTTATCGACACCATTGTCATAAACCATTGTTGCTACCTCACTACCAATTACAGTTTTGAAATACCTTGGTTTTTTTACTGAAGAACCTGCAAGTGCAACAATACGCTCTGCATTAAATTTCCCAGTAAGCAATAACTCTCCAATAATGACAAGATCTTGCGCACTAACCGTCCAAACTGTTTCCCCTTTATTAACAGGATCTAACTTGTTGATATGCGTTCCAACGTTTCCTGCTGGATGTGGACCAGTTACTTTATGAATTGCAGCGTCATTCATATTTGCTAATGGAGAGTTGTTAGACCCCACACCAATATGAACTTGACCTTCAGTTAATTTTGCTAAAGCAGATACTGCTGCTTGTAATGCCTCTTCCTTTCCTGTAAGTACAAAATCTAAATCTGCAGCCAATGGTGCAGTAGAATTACCAGAAATAAAAATCGCTTTTGGGGATTTCTCTGGATTTGCAATTACATCATAAGGCCGTTGCTTAATAAAAACCCAACACCCTGAAGCTAGTAAATGTGCTTTAGTTGCTGCTGCATCAGAATTCATGTTGAATTTTCCGAAATCTTTATGAGATTGCGTTTTATCTGCTTGAATCTTTACTGCGTCTATACGTCGTTTTGGTCCTCTTTGCACTTCCACCACTGTACCAGAAACTGGAGACACGAATTTCACATCTTCATTTGACTTATCATAAAAGATAACATCTCCTGCTTGTAAAATAGCACCTTCTTTTGCTGCAAGTTTTGGAATAACGCTGTGAAAATCTTCAGGTCGTATTGTACAGAAATTACTTATAATGGCTTGTTCGACTGTTTTATCAGCCTCGCCTACAAGTTTTATATCCAGACCTTTTTTAATCTTAATGTCTTTTGACATACGTTTTATTATTGAAATTAGTTGACTCAAAATCCGTGCAAAAATACGAATAAATTGAGTAATATGATAACGAGTTATTTTAAGTTCATTATTTTTAAAGATTCTAAATAAGGTAAATAAACTAAGGCGCAAATTTTGATAAATGAGTTCAAAATATTCCACAATGACTAGAAGTCATAACCTAAATATATTAATCAAGGTAATTTTCGTATTGACAATACTTCAAAGTTACAATGCTTTTAGCATTGAAAACATATCTAATGATTTTAAATGGAAAACTAAAAAATTTGAATCTACTCGTTTTAGTAAATTAGATTATGCTCCTAAAATAATGAACTCCATTAGTTCGAGCGATCCTGTTTTCTTCAATTTAAGTGACTCTGTAGCGACAGCAAAAAAATATGCTATTAAAAACCTGCTAAAACTGAAATTAATGAAGAGAAACATAGTATATAACTCAAGTGAACAGACAACGCTTGTTATTGATAGTCTTACTTTTAAGGAATACACAGCATCCATATCTGTAAGCTCCGCATATGACGGATGCGACCTTGAACATATAGAATCTTCAGAAATTGATTACTTAGAATTTAAAACCCATGGTAGAATTCAGTCAAAAAATTAGAAGTAAAAATAGTTCCGCAGAATATCTTCATAATACATATCCTAGAGAATCACATATCATATCGGGAACTATCGCTAAAGATGGTGTCAACGCTAAAGCATCCAAAATGATTGAAAACGCAATAAATGATTTTAGTTATCGTGTGTATCAATCTCTAAATAATTTTTAAGGCATAGATTTTGCTTATATTTACGTTAACAAAGCAACATACAATGATCAAAACGGTTTCGATTAACTTACTAATAGTATTACTTACTTTTCAAGGATTTTCGCAGGTACAGGAAACTAACCCTCCAGAATACATTAAAACAATAACCTTTAAAAGTAGAACTTCCCCACAGGGGCAACTTCCTATTTTAAGACTTGGTGAAGCCTTTTATTTAGAATTTGATGTGCTTACCACTGACGAGCCAGATTTTTATTATGTTATTGAGCATTATAATTACGACTGGACAGAATCAAACTTGGTAAAAATGGAATACATGCTAGGATTTGACAATTTTAGAATTGTAGATTACGAAAATTCGTTCAATGCCTTTCAATTATATTCTCATTATA
Source organism: Psychroserpens sp. (assembly GCA_034111845.1). Lineage (GTDB taxonomy): Bacteria > Bacteroidota > Bacteroidia > Flavobacteriales > Flavobacteriaceae > Psychroserpens. Next base: position 29,724 of record JAWUWM010000002.1, read on the forward strand.
GATTACCAATCCCTAATAGACAGACAAGAGGCTTAAAAAAAACAGGTAATTATCTCATTTCTATTTACAATGAAGATGAGGAACTCATGTTTACTAGAAAATTCATGATTTACAAACAAGAGGTTGCGGTAGGAGTTGAAGTCAAACGTAAACGAGACGTGCGCTTTATTGAGGAAAAACAAACGGTTGATATCGTTATAAATTCTGGAAGCCTCAACTTAAACAATCCAATGGAAACGATTAAAACCGTTATAATTCAAAATAACAATTTAAACACGTCTATAAAAGACGTTAAACCCCAATACATTATTGGAAAAGAACTTATTTACAGATACCTTAACAGAACGTCATTTTGGGGAAGTAATGAATTTAGATTTTTTGAAAGTAAAGATGTTCGTGCTGCTAGTATTGGTGTTCAATTTATTGATTTAAAAGAAATTTACCATGGCTATTTATTTACCGATATTGTAAGGTTTGATAGACCGTATACTTATAATCCAGATATTAATGGAAACTTTCAAATCACAGCAATCGATAGAGATAATGTTGATATTGAAGCCGATTACACAAATATGCACTTTTCTCTGTTATATCCTAAATTAAACGATGGAAGTAAAATTTATATCTACGGAAATTATAATAATTATGCTTTGGACGAAGGCAATCAACTAACCTACAACTCCAGAAGTGGAAACTACCAAGCTATTATGAAACTTAAACAAGGGTTCTATAATTACAAGTATGTTATTGTTGATGGGAAAGGTAATTTGGATGAGGGAAAAATTAGTGGTGACTTCTGGCAAACAGAAAACAACTACAAAGTGTTAGTATATTACAGAGACTTAGGCGCACGATATGATAAACTTATTGGTTTTGGCGAGGCGACTTCAGTAAATATTTCTAACTAATTTTCAAATCAAGCTCCTTATAAGTATCATAACTTAAGGTTCGTTTAATAAATTTTTGAGTACTATCATCATACGCCACACAATTCTCAATAGGTTTTGCATAGAGATGTAAACTCATCGATTTGCCCTCACAACAATTTTCTAGTTTATGAAAACCAACTTTGTCATTCATAAATGTTAATTGATTTGGGATCACCTTATGAGAACCCACTTCTTGTAAATCATCATTATCATTGATTTTAAAATACACCTCATCAATCTCACCGTCTAATAGATAGACCCAGCAGTCTTCACCATCATGTCCATGAACCGCAGTACCCTGACCTTTTTGCCAACATATTAAAATGAGTTCAAAATTTTCATCTCTAAATAAGCAATTTCTAGTGTACCGCTCATTTGACCAGCTCTCGTATAAAGAAAAATCTATAGACTCAAAATCGAAGTTCTTAAGAATAGCGTTATAGTCATCAGTTGAAGATTGTGACAGATGTTGTACTAATTTTTGAATATTTTTAAGAGATCTCAATAGATAGAATTTATATTTAACATGATTTATATAGGAATGTGATAAAATAGGGATAAATTTACAAAAAGCCTAAATTAAAGACCCATTTTTACATGCAAAAAGACCTTAAATTATTTAACGAGCTTGTTGAGTATCTCATTTCCGAAGAAAAAAACAACCCTGTTGCCATACCTATAGAGACTTCTAAACTTTACGAGACGCTAGATTTAAGCTTAAATGATGAGCCTGCAATTGATGAGGAGTTCACAAAAACCTTAAAAGGTATTATTAAAAGCACACCTAAAACTGCCTCTACTTCGTTTTACAATCAATTATTTGGAGGTCGAATTGACAGAGCAACACTTGGAGATTTATTAGCAGTGATGTTAAATAATAGCATGTACACATATAAGGTTGCAGGACCACAGGTTGGAATTGAGAAAATTATTCTCAAAACGATTTGTGAGCTTATTGACTATCCAGAATCTGCAGATGGAACCTTCGCACCTGGAGGCTCAATGAGTAACTATATGGCTGTTTTAATGGCTAGAGACAAATACAATCCTACTGCAAGAACCGCTGGGATTTCAAATAAAATGACGCTTTATACTTCGGAAGCTTCGCACTACTCCATCGCGAAAAACGCCTCTTTTGTTGGTGTTGGGCGAGACCAAGTAAGGCGAATAAAAACTAATGAAAAAGGCGAAATGATAGCTTCAGATTTAGACCAACAAATATTAAAAGATATTGAGCAGGGTTACCAGCCATTTTTTGTAAATGCCACTGCAGGAACTACTGTAATGGGAGCATTTGATGACATTGAAGACCTCAGTAAAGTCTGTAAAAAACATGATGTCTGGCTACATTTAGATGGTGCCTATTGCGGTGCAGTCATTTTTAGTGATGATTACAAGCATTTAGTAAAAGGTATAGAGCATACAGATTCATTTAGTGTTAATGCACACAAAATGTTAGGAACACCTTTAAGCTGTTCGATTATCGTTGCAAAAGACAAAAAACACTTAAACCAATCGTTTTCTAACGATGCAGAGTATCTTTATCAAACCGATGATGATGATTTCAATTTAGGGAAAACCTCATTACAATGTGGCCGTAGAAACGATGCTTTAAAATTCTGGACCCTTTGGAAGTCTGTTGGAAATAAGGGATTGAAAGATATCGTAGATCACCAATTTAATCTGGCACAAATAGCGAGAGATTATGTTCGTCAACATCCAGATTATACCTTGTATAATTTTGACAACTCCATAGCTGTGTGTTTTAATTATAAAGGTATACCTGCAAATAAATTATGTACTGCATTATATGAGGATTCCCGACTTATGGTTGGCTTCGGACATTTTAAAAATCAAGAGTTTGTAAGAATGGTAACAATTAATAGCCTCTTACAAAAAGATGATATTGCTAATTTCTTCGCTTCAATTGAAGAGTTTGCAAGTTCAACCGATTTTTAAACCGATTAATCGAATGTATCTTCCTAATCGTGTTAAAATCTTGGTTAATTCTAAAAAAGAAAGCGTTTTAGTATAAAAATTATCCTATTTTTATAAACTAGTCTAAATTTTTAATGGTACAACAAGTCACATCTGGAATCAAAATTTCTGTCGAAACATCTTTCGAAGGTACATTTTATAAAAATTATAAAGTGCACTTTGCGTTTGGATATAAAGTAACTATTGAGAATCAAAGTAAAGATGCGGTTCAGTTAAACTCTAGACATTGGCGAATTTTAGACGCCCTTAATAATGAAGAAATTGTTCATGGCGAAGGTGTGATTGGCAAACAACCAGTCTTACAACCTGGTGAATATCATACTTACAATTCTGGCTGCCTACTCACATCTCCTTTTGGCGCTATGCAAGGTCATTATAATATGATTAATTTTACGACTACCAATAAGTTTAAAGTTGCTATACCTCCCTTTAAACTAAGTGCTCCTTTTGCGCTTAATTAATTAGTGTTTTCAATTTTTCTAAAATAGAATAAGCTATTAGTAGGCCATGAAAAATTGATTAATACCCATTACCCATTCTTTTTAATAATTTTTCGCCAAATGTTTATACGCTTTAGTCTGTATAACCATAAAGTCTTTCAAATATTCAAATCTATAAGTTATTTGATTTTGATTAATATGAAAGAATTTACAATTAGAATCATGTAAAAACTCGTAGTTAGAATTGTAGTCAAATCCTTCCGAAGTGAGTCTATAGACTCCATCACAATGCACATTTCCTTCAGGTGAAATTCGTCGAAATCTATAGTCGGTTTTAGAATCTAGATCATAAACTTCAAACCATGCTCCAACTCCAACACCACTAATCCATTGTGCTCGCTCACCTTTTACATGATTGTGTGCTGGTTCTAGATTCCCAGTTAAATCTCTGTTATGACCTTTAAGCCTATCTAGAAACATCTGCCTATTCAATTTACTAACTGTAGAATTAAACCTTGATATTATACCCGTTTCAGACACGACGTAAACATAACTCGCAGTATCAGCAATAACAACATTACCAATTGTACTCGGTGTAAAACCTTTAGATTTAATAAGTTTAGACCTTATAGATGCACTTGTAACGCCAGTAATCAATACATCTGTCACAAAACGAGCACAATTACAAGCGTCTTTCACAAAGGCTGCATACCTTATAAATCCTTGATTTTGTACCGCTTTAATATAAGCTCTTGATTTTTTATAATTTATGACATCACAAACCGAAGCATACATATTTCCTTTACCATGGGTCAATTTTGGATGTGTTGCCAAAAACTTCAAGATGTCATCTAAATTTTCAATTCTATGATCTTTTATTTTTGCGGAAATTGGAAAACGCAACTCGAAGTCTGTTTCTCTCCCACGAAGTCTTCCGTTAGGAGAAGGTGCCATATATCTCCCAAAATCATAATATTCTAAAACACCTGTTGACGTATCTATCAAAACTAAAGCAGCATGACCAGCTCTTACGTATTTTCTATTTCCAATGAAAACATAATGCATAAATTTAGAATACCACTCTCTTGCATGTGAGACTATGGTTTCTGGATAGGCAAGGGTAATGATTATTCCGTCGTTCATATTAATTATTAAAAGTGGCAACTTACAAAAAATTACCGATTATTTTATTCTTGTTTTAATACATGGCAATTCATTAGTCGTCAAAAAATCGTAACTTTGCATCTTCAAAATAATAACCAAATTAAAAATATAGATTAAGATGGGAAAAGGATTTTTCAACGTACCAGTAGCTATAAACGAGCCTGTCCAATCGTATGCTCCAGGATCACCTGAGCGCGATGCAGTTTTAAAAGCGTATAAAAAAATGTTTAATGAAACGATTGATGTACCAATGTACATCAACGGAAAAGATGTAACGACAGGAAACACAAGCACCATGTCGCCACCTCACGATCATCAACATGTTGTTGGAACTTATCATCTAGCCGAAAAATCTCACATAGATGAGGCCATTGCTACAGCTTTAGAAGCTAGAGAAGAATGGTCTCAATTACCTTGGGAACAACGTGCTGGGATTTTCTTGAAAGCTGCCGAATTAATCGCAGGACCTTACAGAGCAAAAATAAATGCAGCAACAATGATTGCGCAATCTAAAACAGTACAACAAGCTGAAATTGATGCCTCTTGTGAATTAATTGATTTCTTAAGATTCAATGTACAGTTCATGACTGATATTTACAAGCAGCAACCAGATAGCACAAGTGATGCTTGGAATAGACTAGAGTATCGTCCATTAGAAGGATTTGTATATGCAGTAACACCTTTTAACTTTACTGCAATTGCAGCCAACCTTCCTGCTTGTATGGCAATGATGGGTAATGTTGTGGTTTGGAAACCTAGTGATAGTCAGATATTTTCGGCTAAAATCATTATGGATGTCTTTAAAGAAGCTGGTGTTCCTGCTGGTGTTATAAACGTTGTTTTTGGTGACCCAGAAATGATCACTGATACCGTTATGGCTAGCCCAGATTTTTCAGGATTGCATTTCACAGGTTCTACTTATATCTTTAAGGAGCTTTGGAAGAAAATTGGAAATAACATTCACAATTACAAAACATACCCAAGAATCGTTGGAGAAACGGGTGGTAAAGATTTTATTGTTGCTCACAAAAGTGCAAACCCAATGCAAGTAGCTACTGCTATTACTAGGGGAGCTTTTGAATTTCAAGGTCAAAAATGTAGTGCTGCATCAAGAGCTTATGTACCTTCAAATATGTGGGACGCTGTAAAAAATCGTGTCATTGAAGATGTGAACTCTTTTAAAATGGGTTCTCCTGAAAATTTGGATAATTACATTACTGCCGTAATTCATGAAGGTTCTTTTGATAAGCTAGCAAAATTTATTGATCAAGCTAAAAGTGATACAAATGCTGAAATTATCGTTGGTGGAAACTATGACAAAAGTAAAGGCTACTTTATCGAGCCTACTGTTATTGTGACTACCGATCCCAAATATACAACGATGTGTACTGAATTATTTGGACCTGTAATGACGATTTTCGTTTATGATGAGGATCACTATTCTGAAACATTGAAACTTGTAGATGAAACGAGTGAGTACGCTTTAACTGGTGCTATTTTATCAACAGATAGATATGCAATCCAAGAAGCGACAAAAGCGTTACAAAACTGTGCAGGAAACTTTTATATCAATGATAAGCCTACTGGTGCTGTTGTTGGTCAACAACCATTTGGAGGTGCAAGAGCATCTGGAACAAATGACAAAGCAGGAAGCGCACTTAACTTATTACGTTG
>JAWUWM010000003.1:0-32410 GCA_034111845.1 Psychroserpens sp.
CTTTAGAAACAATTGCTGTAGCAGTTTCAAATGCGGGATATAAATTAGGTGACGATGTAATGATTGCTTTAGATTGTGCTGCTGCCGAAGTTTTTGTTGACGGAAGATATGACTACTCAAAATTCGAAGGTGACTCTGGAAAAATACGTACAAGTAAAGAACAAGCAGATTACTTGGCTGAATTATCTCGTAAATACCCAATCTTATCTATCGAAGATGGAATGGATGAAAACGATTGGGACGGTTGGAAGTATTTAACTGAACAAATAGGAGATAAAGTACAATTAGTTGGTGATGATTTATTCGTAACTAATGTAGAGCGTTTATCTCGTGGTATTGACAACGGTATCGCAAACTCTATCCTAATTAAAGTAAATCAGATTGGAACATTGACTGAGACGATTTCAGCAGTAAATATGGCACATAATGCAGGGTATACTTCTGTAATGTCACATCGATCTGGTGAAACAGAAGATAATACAATTGCTGATTTAGCGGTTGCTTTAAATACGGGTCAAATCAAAACAGGATCTGCATCTCGTAGTGATCGTATGGCAAAATACAATCAGTTATTACGTATCGAAGAAGAATTAGATATGGTGGCTTATTTCCCAGGAATGAATGCTTTTAAAATAAAGTAATTCAGGATTACTGAGCCTTTTTAAATACCAGAACATATAAATTTAAAAACCTATTCGTTAATTCGTGTAGGTTTTTTTTGTCATTTAGAAGTAGATATTTTTGACTTCTAAAGAATCTCTTTAAAATAAAGAGTCTTCGCTTTCACTCTTAATGACAATCAAAAACTATAAATTAATCCATTTGTCAATTCAAATTGCGTTTTAGGGATATCAGAACTTACAGGAACTGCATCATGGAAATAATTAAAATTAGTCTTAAACGCAAAGTCTTTAAAGATTTCAAATAAGAGTGAGGTATTACTAGAAAACCGATAATCACTAAATCCATCTAGTTTTGGTTGATAGTAGCTTGTACTTATAATGCTTATCTTTTCAGTAGGATATAAACTAAAAGATAAATAAGCACTTCCTCTCACATCCTTTTGTATGCGATCACTGACGACATTAGATGCTTTTTCATATTCATACATAATTAACGTCCCTAAATAGAAAAGGTAGTCTTCATTTTTTGATAATTTAAAACGTGGACCAGTACCAACTAAACCTCTAAAATCAATTTGTGAGATGGCATCATATTGTACTTGGCCAAAAGCTTCCCATTTAATACGCTCTGATAGTTTTCGATTATATCTGAGATGTTGAGTACCTCTATTAACTAATGAGTTGCCTTCAACTTTCTCAAAATTTAAATCATTAACAAATAGCCATAAATTCTTTTCATCCTTATATTGCACATGCGCTTTATTCGCAATCCTGAAAATATCATTCTTATTTTTTATCAATGATACATATAAACCTACTGAGCCGGACCATTTTGTAGTATCTGAAGCTTTGCGTAAGGTTTCTATATTAACTACTTGAGAGAAGCCTGTGAGGCTTAAAAAGAATACTAGAAATAAAAGTCTTGACATCTAATTGAAAATTAAGATACAAAAATATAATTTCTATTATAAAACGCACCTTGATTTTTTATTTTACCTGCAAAAAACATTTTAGACTTTAATTTTTTTAGATGTTGCGATGTTGTGTTGAGAAAAATCAACTTTATTAGAGCACAAAACCATGTTTTTCTGTTTACTACAAAAAATCAAAATGCGTTTGTGTAATGAAGTATTTTGATTATGAATACTGCATATTTCCAAAGAAAAAGTTCATCTAGTTTATCAATATCATAATTGTTAAAAGCATTATAAATGATGTTCATAATTCCTTAGATATTTCGTAAATTGCAACTACGCAAAACAATATAAATTTTTATAAAATATTTTAATAAATGTCAGATAAAGCTACACTAGAAATTAATGGTCAAAAGCATGAATTTCCATTAGTTACAGGTACAGAAAATGAAGTTGCAATAGATATCAAAACATTAAGAGGAGTTACAGGTGGTGTAACTACAATTGATCCAGGCTATAAAAACACAGGTGCTTGTGAAAGTGCCATTACTTTTTTGGATGGAGAAAAAGGAATCTTAAGATATCGTGGATACTCTATAGAAGAGTTGGCAGAAAACGCAGATTTTCTTGAAGTAGCATATTTATTGATATTTGGCGAATTACCAAACACAGAGGAACTTCATAAGTTTCATTCAGACATAAAACAGCACGCTGTTCTTGATGATGACATGAAGAAAATTTTGGATGCATTTCCAAAATCTGCTCACCCAATGGGAGTTCTAGCGTCTTTAACAAGTGCATTAACTGCATTTAATCCGGCTTCTGTTAATGTAGATTCTGAAGAGGAGATGTATAACGCCATCGTAAAGATATTGGGTAAATTTCCAATTCTAGTTGCTTGGACTATGCGCAAGCAAAAAGGAATGCCATTTGATTATGGTAATTCATCTTTAGGATACGTTGAGAACATCTTACAAATGATGTTTAAACGTCCTGATGAAGAGTACACACAAAATCCTGTTTTAGTTAATGCTTTAGATAAATTATTAATCTTACATGCAGATCATGAGCAAAATTGTTCTACATCTACGGTTAGAATTGTAGGGTCGTCACATGCAGGATTATATCCATCAGTGGCATCGGGGATTTCTGCACTTTGGGGACCACTTCATGGTGGAGCAAACCAAGCAGTTTTAGAAATGTTAGAAGGTATAAAAGAAGACGGAGGCGATACTAAAAAATATATGGCAAAAGCTAAGGATAAGGAAGACCCTTTTCGTTTGATGGGCTTTGGTCATCGTGTTTATAAAAACTTTGATCCAAGAGCAAAAATCATTAAAGTCGCGGCAGATGAAGTTTTGAAAAATTTAGGAATTGAAGATCCAATTCTTGATATCGCAAAAGGTTTAGAGAAAGAAGCATTAGAGGACGCTTACTTCGTAGACAGAAAATTATATCCAAACGTAGATTTCTATTCAGGAATCATTTACAGAGGTATGGATATCCCAACAGAGATGTTTACAGTAATGTTCGCATTGGGACGTTTACCAGGTTGGATTGCTCAGTGGAAAGAAATGCGTATGCGTAAAGAGCCAATAGGTCGTCCAAGACAATTGTATGTTGGAGAAACGTACAGACCATTTAAAGAAATTAGTAAAAGATAGGCTTATAATTAAGCCAGATTAAAAAGGTTGCATAAAAGTAAATACAATTAATCTGTCGCATTGAGCGAAGTGGAAATGCTTTAAAAGAGCTAAGACTTTTAAACTTTCAATTTCGCTCGATTTGACAGCTATATTTACTTTAGTGCAGCCTCTTTTTTTATATTTGTAACTATGATAAAACTCCATGTAAAAAACGAAACGTCTCGATTAAGAGAAGTTGTTCTCGGTACAGCAAAAAACAATGGTCCAACCCCAACCATTGATCAAGCTTACGATCCTAAATCTATAGAGCATATTAAAGCAGGAACTTATCCGGTAGAAGAAGATATGATTAAAGAGATGGAAGCTGTAGCCAAAGTTTTTGAAAAATATGATGTCAAAGTTTATAGACCAAAAGTCATTAACGACTACAATCAAATTTTTGCCAGAGATATCGCTTTTGTTATCGATGATAAATTTATTAGAGCTAATATCTTACCAGACAGAGATCGCGAGATTGAAGCCATAGAGCATGTGTGGAGCCAGATTCCTGAAGAAAACCGATTGCGATTACCAGAAGAATGTCATGTAGAAGGTGGTGATGTTATGCCTTGGAACGATCATATTTTTATTGGTACCTATTCTGGTGATGATTATTCAGATTACATTACAGCGCGCACAAATATGGACGCTGTGATTGCCATACAAGAACTGTTTCCTAATAAAACGGTGAAGTCGTTTGAGTTGTGTAAATCAAATACGATAGCAAAAGATAATGCTTTACATCTCGATTGTTGTTTCCAACCTATTGGTGCCAACAAAGCGATTTTACATAAAGAAGGATTTTTAGAAGAAGACGAGTATGAGTGGTTGTTGAATTTCTTCGGAAATGAGCATTGCTTTATCATCTCGAAAGATGAAATGTACAATATGAACAGCAACGTATTTTCAATTTCGGAAGACGTTATCATTTCTGAACAAAATTTCACCCGATTGAATACCTGGTTAAGAGCACAAGGATTTACCGTTGAAGAAGTACCTTATGCTGAGATTGCGAAGCAGGAAGGCTTGTTGAGATGCAGTACGCTCCCTTTAGTTAGAGACTAGAGCACTTTTATTTTAGGCGGTTTTTCGCTTTTTTCTTGTTGGATATCATTAATCAAGTGGTTTGTGAAACCAGACAGCCTATCATAAAAAAACGGAATATAATACTTGTTTTCAGAAGCTACATTCTAAAGTTTTTTTTAATTATTGCTAATTCTTTATGCACTGCACTCATTTTTATAGGGTTATTTTTAATGATTGCAAACAAATGGTAATATGATTGATTAGTATTTTATGGTAATGCTGTGTCCATTTACAATAAGCATAATTATAAGAACAAACCTAAGCAAACCAATAATTACCAATTTGTTTATTTAAGCCATGTGCTTGTCGTTGTTAATTTTTTTACATACCAATATTTGTTTCTCTGATTTGTTATCAAATAGTTCTTCTTTAAAGCCACCGAATTTATTAATAATTTTAAATCCATAAAGCTTTAAATAGGCATCTAATTCTTGAGGGAAAAACAGTCGTATATCCATATTTTGAATAGAATCAAATTTTCCATTTATAAAATAATGCCATTTTATACGATTAATCTGAGTTTTGTTTTCATAACTCATAGTCTGTTTTATAACAACTTCTCTACCATCTTCGGTTGAATATTTAGCAACAACTATTTCTTTATTTTCTGAAGATACGATATAGTTTATATTAGGATTAAAACAATCAAATAAGAAATATCCATCATTTTTAAGATGTTGCTTTACACTTATTAATACATTAAAAAAATCTTGATTATCATATAAATGATGAATTGAATTAAATGGAATAAAAATAATATCGTACACTTCTGGTAAATCCAAAGATCGCATGTCAGATTTAATAAACGATATAGGAGTTTTCAATTCATTTGCTTTTCTTTCGGCTTGTTTTAGCATCGACGTGTTATTATCAACACCTATAATATTATGCCCATCTTGAGCAAGAGGGATTGTAAGTCTTCCCGTACCGCAACATAATTCGAGAATGTTACCATTCTTCTTTTTTTTGAGCCAACGCGAATAGAATGGTAAATCAGCTATCTCTGTATTCATCCCATCATAAATATTACCATCGTAAATTAACTCTCCTACTTTGTATTTTTTGTCCATTTTATACTTTTATAGCAACCATATCGAGATATAAACCCTTGAGTCATAATCGCAACTTATTTACTGGTGCTATCGTTATGTTGTTTCGGTTAAACTTAGTAAATACAAGTGGAATAAAAAACCCACGAGGATTTTTAAGTGACATTGAAAGCTTATAATGATTTATGCATGTGCGCAGTAAACGTATTTTACTTATATTTATTAATTAATCCAAAGTCGAACGGTGCCCAAAGACAAGATTTTAATCCACTTTCCTTAAATCTAGTATTACCCAACTATTGTAAGTTTTAAAGCAAGAATAACTTCCTTTAGATTTATAAAAATCATCTATAGAATCGTAACCTTTGTTTTTGAGTATAATTTTAATTCCGTTCTCATTAACTTCAAAAGTGTTTTGTAAGAACGAATAAAATTTGGCTGTATTGGTATTGAAAATTTAGTATAGTTTTCTTAATGTTCATTGGTTTGGTCAGCTTGCGCACAACTTATTTGTATAAGATAAGTTGCGTAGTTTAAGCACTAAAGTTAGCAAATAAATCGAAGAAATAAAGTCGGAAATGACTTTCATATGAAGGCATTTACAAGCAGTTAATTTTAGATGGTGTGAGCAAAATTGTTTTAACCAATTGAATTATTAAAAAAGAAAATAATCATTTTATAAATGCTTAATTCGTATATTTAACTACAAATCAATACAATACATGACTATTATGAAAAAAAACATTAGATTATTTGGGCTTTTACTATCTGCAGCTTTACTTTTTTCAGCCTGTGGGACTACAGAAAAAGAAGACGTTAAGGACGTTATTGATATGGATCAACTTAGGGTCGAAATCCAAGCAATGGAAGATGCCTATGCCGCAGGTCAAAAAGCGAAAGATGCTGATGCGGTAGTTGCTTATTACAGCGACAGTGCTATTAGTTATAGCCAAAACGAACAGCCTATTTCAGGTAAGAAGGCGATACGAGATAATATTGCAAAAGAGATAGCAAAAGACACTACTGAAAATTATAATGTCTACAAGGTTGTAGATCTATTTGCTGACGGTAATAATGCTGTTGAGATTGGTTCTTGGACCGAATTCGATTCATCTGGTAAGGAAAAGGATAATGGAAATTACATGTCCTATTTCGAGAAGCGAGATGGGAAATATTTTTGTGTACGAGATATGAGTACAACTGCAACTCCTGTTAAAACAGGTATGTAATCTAAAATATATTGGAGTACATTTAATGCTTTTTTGCTAACGGGTTTGTGTATGGTTCTTTATGTTAGAGCTTAGTTAGGGAAAAAGACGAGACCACGGTTATGTAGCTTGGAATTTCCAAGAGGAAATTTAGAAGCAATGGACTATACCTGTCGTAAGCTTACAATTGATTAAATTAGAGTCAGATTAATGTCATAGTGCTGTCGTACCTATGTCTTATCGATTGCTAACTAAAGAAAGGTTAATACCTATATTTGAACAATAAATAATATTGGAAACCTTTCAAAGCATGAATCCTAAAACAATTAATTTAAGAGATATTAAAAAAATGAGATTGGAAAGACATTGGTCACAAGATCAATTGTCAGAAATGAGTGGATTAAGTATACGAACTATTCAGCGAATTGAAAATGGAGAGAATGCAGGTTTAGAATCATTGAAATCTTTAGCAGCGGTTTTTGAAATCAGTATTACTGATTCAGATAAAACGAAGGAAATTGAACAGATTAGAAAAGAAGAAGAGTATGTTCAAAATGTTAAGGGTTTTTATAAGCTTCTTGTAATTTCAATTTTAAGTTTGGTAGTTCCATTTATTATCGCTGTTAATGATTCATCCAATTGGATCGTTTTTTTTTGGATACTGCTTTCTTGGGGAGTAATATTGGGAATCTATTCTCTTAATGTTTTTGATTTCTTTGGAGAAGAATGGAAAAGAAAAATGATTAATAAGAAATTCAAAAAGAAGTAAAGGTTTTTAATTAGGTACTGCGTTCATGTCTTTGATTCGTTGCGTGTTTCAATAACTAAATGAGCAAATACAAAGCCAACTAGAAAATCCGCGAAGATTTTCGTAAGTAGGCGAAAACTAGGCATTAATTGTGCATAGTGTTATAGCCAGTTTTTACAATTCTTGATTTTTTTATATTTTCCTTATTGATTTAGTAATTATATTTATTCTTGTTCAAAAATAATACGCCTTTCCGTATTTTTCTTATACCTGTTCTTAGGAATAATCTCCTTGTTCGCAGTTGAACAGTAGTTTTTACTATTAGGGTTTAGAATATATTCGAGTTGATACTCAATCATTTTTTCAAAAGGAATAAGGAAGCCCTTCGTCTCGCATTGTTCCAAGTCCGCTTCCTTAAGTAAATTTAATACAGTATAGACTGACTCAATAGTACTAAGACAAAGAGATTCTGGCTGCTGCTTGATAATAAATTTTGATTTTATTTTATTATCAAAACTCACTCTTTTTAGTTTTTGCAAGTTCTTACTTAGTTTAAGTATTTTACGGGCGCAGGGCCATGTGCCATCGAGAAGGAAGATGTGTGGATTATTACCCATAAAAGAATTTATTTCTGAACTTTTCCTTATCGATAAGTTGAAATTATCTTTTCCCGGATAAAGTAAGAAAGAACAACTTTTTTCTTTAGCCAGTATTTCATTTACACGATTATTATTGGTAAAATCGACACCAACTATAATTTCTGAATTTTCAAGTTGAAGATTAGTCATATATCCCGTTCCGTTTCTTTCTTTTTTGTACTCCTTGGGGTGCATAAGAATAATAAAACGAGTCTTAGTCTGATAAGGACTAATGTATTTACAAATACAAGTGCTCGAAGGCCTCATGCATTTGTAACATTTGATTCTTGGATTTTGTATTTCTACTTGCAAAGTGATATTTTTTTATTTTTCTAATTAACTAGACACCTCTTAAATTTACAATTGATTTTCGTAAGCTTCTTCAATCCATTTCTTTAGTTCACTGTTAATTTCAGTTAGTTCGGATATTTTTACTCGATGTGTACACATAGTTCCAAAAGGGCTAGAGTTTTCAATTCTTTCAGTTGTAGGTTTGTCTTTTAGCTTAAAACCTAATTCAATTCTAGTTTTAGTTGCAGGTTTAATCAAGACAAATTGTCTTTTCCGTATAATACTTACACTTCCTTTTTTTTGAGTTATAGTCACGTCTTCACCTAATGATTTAATATATGTTATAAGTTCTTTGTAAATCGGAATTAAATTTTATTTCCCATTATATTGATTTTCAATAAGGTCTTCAGAAGAATTATCTTGATCTTTGGAAAGTGTTACAATAGTATTTGCAAATCCGTGAGTAACATTATGTTCTGTTTTTAAATATTTCACACCTTCTGAATGTTTAGCAAAAGATTTTTCTTCCAATAATTTTTTCCATTCGGCTAATGATTTCCCTGTGTTTTTAGGCATATTATCAATCATTGTTTTGAGTGCTTTATCCATAGGAATAATATTTTAGGTTTCTTCAGGTTTTAATTTGCTACAAAGGTCTTCTTTACTATACAACGTTATACTAATAGTTGTTTAACTTTACTAAGAAGCAAGAGGAGAACTAAAACGGTCTTTGGAATTGACCTTGGAATACGTGTAGGAAACGTAGGGTGCAAAAAGACGCTAACTTTTCGGTTTAACACAGAGCCGAATTTTTATATTTTATTTTTAACTTATCAATTTTAAAAGCAAAATTTATTTTTTTTTGGTCTTTGTAAATAAACAAAAATCTCTTGAAAAGAATATATAAGCTATGTTTTATACACAGTGTTATATGCTGGCTTTTCACGTTGTATTAAATCTACAATAGCATTCCAAAGCTCAATTCGTTTTTCTAATGATTGTTTGGCAACAGTTAATGTTTCGTTCCATTTTTGGTCATCATCTTTACATAATTCCGAAATCATCTCTAGAGATAGTGGACCGTGTTCATCTCCATCAAGTTCAATATGACGTTCGAGATAGTAATTTATTTTGTTGTATAGTTTGTTATCCGAATCAGAATTTTTAAGAATTTCCATAAACATATCAGGAATAACATCTTCTCGTCCAAATGTAAATGCAGAAGCTACAAGGTGTGGCTTATTCGTCTCAATAATTGAAAATGAAAATCTAACAAAATCAGCTACTCTTTTATCTATATTAACTTCATTTAAAGAATATTCAACCGTATTACCTAATTCTATAAGTTTTGTAAAATTATGGATTTCATTAGTATTAGCATTTACCTGTAGCATTGCATCCAAATACATTTCGAAATGACTTTTTGGTTCTCCTAATTCATTAATATCACTTTCTTCTCCGTGAACGATTTCATTTATAAACCTTGATAAAGTTGGGTTTTTTGGTGGTGTCCAAGGTGTTTGAACATTAGTGAGATTTATTTGAAGATTCTTTAAGAGCGACATAAAATCCCATACTGCAAACACATGGTTTTCCATAAAAATTTTTATGTCATCAATGTTATTTAAATTCTTGTACAGCTTATGGTTTTTCAATTGAATTCTTAATTCGGAAATCTCATTTTCAATGTATTCTATTTTGTTCATTCTGGTTTTTTTGATTGCATATAACGTTGTTGTTGTTGTTATCCTCTAAAGTTAAAAAACTTGAGTATAATATCCTGAAAACGACTATTAAAATTTACTTAAAACTGTGTTTAGAGACTGTCTGCCATACACAGTATTACTGTTTATAAACCAAATACGGGTATTAATAGCAGCTAGGTAAGGTAAATAGATAACGTAGTTAAATCTAACTATTTTTAGCTATAATAGCCCTCGAGCCTTAATTTCTAAATACTTATTAATAGTATCAATCGTTAAATCTTGAGGAGATGTCAAGATGGATTGAATGCCATATTTTTGAAGTTCATTGACAATCAATCGTTTTTCAAAAACGAATTTCTCTGCAATAACTTTGTCGTAGGCTTGCTGTACCGTTTCTGCTTTTTCTGTGATAATGGTATTAAGCTCTGTGTTTTTAAAGAAAATGACAACGAGTAAATGACTTTTAGCAATTCCTTTTAGATAGGGGAGTTGTCTATGCAAGCTGTCTAAGGTTTCAAAATTGGTATATAATAGCATTAAACTGCGCTGGTTGATGTTTCGTTTAACATCTGCATAGAGTCTGCTGTAATCACTTTCGTAAAAATCTGTACTTACATTGTACAAGGTCTCTAAAATAAGGTTCATTTGAGAGGTACGACGCTCGGCAACCACAATATTCTCAACTTTTTTTGAGAAGGCCAAAACACCTGCTTTATCTTGTTTTTTTAGTGCTACATTAGAAATTACTAAAGAGGCATTGATGGCATAATCTAAAAGTGTTAATCCATCAAAAGGCATTTTCATAACACGTCCTTTATCAATAATGGAGTAGACTGGTTGCGATTTTTCATCCTGAAATTGATTAACCATTAACTGGTTGCGCTTTGCGGTTGCTTTCCAGTTAATGGTTCGTAAATCATCACCCAATACATAATCTTTAATTTGCTCAAACTCCATAGTATGACCAATCTTACGAATTTTCTTAATACCGTATTGATGTAAATTATTGCTTATAGCCATCAAATCGTATTTGCGTAATTGCATAAAGCTAGGGTAGGTTGGCACCATAGCATTATCTTCGGAAATGAACCGTCTCGAAATAAGCCCAAAGACCGAAGTTACGTAAATATTTAATGCCCCGAAGTGATACTCTCCACGTTCTACAGGGCGCAATTTGTATTGTATTTCTTGAGTACTCGAGGCTTCCAATCTCCGAAGAATACTAAAATCTCTAACTTGAAATTGCTCTGGGATTTCATCAATAATCGTTACATTGACATTAAACGTGTAGTAGTTATTGATGACTAAATTTACAGAATTCTCATCACCATTAGAAAATTTCTCTGGTAATACACGCTGACCTTTAACTCCAATTTTTGCTGCAAATAGGATGATGGTGTCTAAAACTGTAAGTGTTACCAATAATAAAACGAGTAATTTAACGATTGCAAATCCTCTTGGGAAAATAAAACTCAACACAAACAATACCATAATAGTTATGCAGGCGTAGAAGAATCTATTTTGGAGAAAAAATGGCTTTATACGTTTCAATAGTGTTTGTTGTTGATTAGTTTTTTTTAAGTTGTTCTATTATTCAATTTCAATCAATGTTCAGTTTGAGTATTCAATTCAGCTTTAAGCTGTTACTGAGTATTTTCTTTACCTAGGTATCTCAACAGCCTCAATAATCTGCTTGATAATTTGCTTAGTCGTCACACCTTCCATTTCACG
Organism: Psychroserpens sp.; assembly: GCA_034111845.1. Classification (GTDB taxonomy): domain Bacteria; phylum Bacteroidota; class Bacteroidia; order Flavobacteriales; family Flavobacteriaceae; genus Psychroserpens. Next base: position 11,680 of record JAWUWM010000003.1, read on the forward strand.
TTCTGGAGTTACAATGACACGATGCTGCAATACGGGTATTGCTGACCGCTTAATATCTTCTGGTGTAACAAAATCTCTACCATCCATAGCTGCGAAAGCTTTACTGGCTTTTAAAATGGCAATAGAGGCCCTTGGTGAGGCGCCTAAATATAAAAATGGATTGTTACGCGTGTTCACAATCATATCTGCAATGTATCGTATGAGATGTGATTCTATTTTGATTTGTTCTACTAGATTTTGAAATTTAATAATTTTAGCAGCACTCAAATGCGCAGTAATTTGATCTATTTTACCTTTACCTTGCAATTGTTGCTCACGATTTAAGATTTCTACTTCTTCATCTATACTAGGATAATCGATATCTATTTTAAATAAAAAACGGTCTAATTGTGCTTCTGGTAAACGGTATGTTCCTTCTTGCTCAACAGGGTTTTGAGTGGCGAGAACGATGAAAGGTAAATCCATTTTATAGGTGTTGCCATCAATAGTTAATTGACGCTCTTCCATCACCTCAAATAAAGCTGCTTGCGTTTTTGCTGGGGCTCTGTTGATCTCGTCAATAAGGATCATATTTGAAAAAATCGGTCCTTGTTTAAAATCAAACTCTGAATTTTTCATATTAAAAACAGAGGTGCCTAAAATATCACTAGGCATTAAATCTGGAGTAAATTGAATCCTGCTAAAGCCAACATCTAAGGACTTGGCTAATAACTTAGCAGATATCGTTTTTGCAACTCCAGGAACGCCTTCAATAAGCGAATGACCGTTAGCTAGAATGGAGGCAATGAGCATATCTATCATTCCTTTTTGACCAACAATAACTTTACTGATTTCACCTTTTATTAACGCAATCCCTTCTTGAAGTTCACTTAAGTCAATGCGGTTTGTGAAACTGAGGTCACTAGCTTCTGTTTCTAATTTTGGCGAAGCCTCAATAGGTTCTATAGCGTTAGGATCTCCCAATAACGACTTATCAAATTGGTCGGTATTTGGTGTTACATCTTCATTTTTGTTGTCGTCTAAATGTTCCATAATTTATGTGGTATAAAAATCTTCAATAGCGTTGTTTAATTGCAATAAATTGGCTTCATTACAATCTCTTTTGGCTTTTAAATATACAATCTGATTAATTAATTTTTTAATATCAACTTTATCTTTTCCAGATTTGAGAGCTAAATTCTTTACAAACTTATCATCTAGAATTTGAGTGTCTAAATAATAAACACGTCTAATATATTCTAAGAAATAGGTGATTTTTTTCTCTATTAAATTGTCATGGTCTTTTGTTTCGTAATACAAATTACCGATCGTTTTAGTGAATGCTACCGTGGTGTTTTTGACAGGTTCTTTTACAAGTACAATACGCTGTCGTCGCTTTGCATTAAAAATCATAAACAATAGCGTCGTAATCAATGCGAGATACCAAGCCCAGCGCAATGCTGGCTGACTAAATATAAATCGTAGTGGCGAACTCCCCAGTTCTTTAACAGATTTATTTCTAGAATCAAAATAAATAGTATCATCATTTAAATAAGATAAAACACCAGCTGCGTACTTACTATTGTCTTTTTTGAGTAAATGGTAATTGGTAAATGCTACGGGTTGCACGTGCAAGTAAAAATAACCGCTTCCCCAAGTCACTTCTATAAAATTAGTATACGTACTATCGTTAAACTTTTGATGCCCTAAAACGGTTGTATTAAGTGTGTCAATTTTAGAGAAATAAATATTGTTTAAGCCTTTTTCTACAGAAATTGAATCCCTCTCAAAAGCAGGATTTGTAAATGTAAACTCTGCTTTGCCTTTAAATGAATATTCATTTTTTGTATCAAATCCTAAAGAGTCTAATAAACGATCTGGAAAGTTATTACTGGATATAAAAATGTTGTTACCATGTGACGCGAAATCTAATAGCTCTTGAGCAGATGAAGTGTCTATGTTTGGATATTCATCAATAACCATATAGGTGCCGGTTGTTAAATAGGTACTGTCTTCCCAAGTGTAATAATCATCAAAATACTGATAAGGTGTGACCTTAATATCCTGGACTTTGCTTTCTGGAAATATGTTGGTGAGCTCTTCATAAAAAATAAAGGTACCATAAGGTGTTTTTTGAGTTTCGTTATAGGTTTTCTGCCAGTTTACTGGAGGTGGCGTTGAGAATTCTATCGCTATGATTCCAATAAATAGCAACGCTAAAAGGGCGACGTATATTTTTAGGGTTCTACTCATTTCCAAAGGGTTCTTAAAAATTGAGTAAATGCTTTTTTAGCCTTTTCAAATTGAGCGTCATCAATATCAAACTCACCATACCAAATGTAGTTATACAAGTATGAGGTATATGAAAAATCTTCTTTTGTCTCTTTGTTTTCGATCTCTAGGTAGTAATCACTATTGGTTTTTTCTACATCATAATCTATGATTTCTTCTTCGGAAAGCGTCTTCAATAACCACAAGTAATAATAACGGATAGCTAATCTGTGATTGTTCTCTTTTTCGGCATCTGCAATGAGTGCTTTGAAATCGGTGTCGTAGATGTTGTTCTCAATATCTGTAACAGGAATAATACGCTTATCGCTAGATTTTCCGAAGATCCAAGTCCCTTCTTTATTAATAATCGCCTTCACAATGAAAAACACTACTAACAGAAATATTACGACATAAAAAACCTTTAAGGCAATATCCGTGAAATTGGCAGCTTTGGCATCACTATTAATATCAAATAAACTTTGAAAAAAGTCTGTAAGCCACTGTTTAAAACGAGTCCACCATCCTGAATTTTCTACAGAGCGTTCGTAGATGAATTCATTACCATCATAGTTGTCTTTAAGGTCTTCAAATTCACGTTTATCTATAGGTGCTGTATCCACATAAACCGAGTCTTGCATCATTTGCAAAGGTAATGTTGCATCCAAACCAATGGCGTTTGCAGGCACGAATATTCCGAAGAAAAAAAGGACGATATGTAAATAAAACAATCTACTCACCAGATCCAATTAGATCAATATCACTTTTGGTATTGATGTTTTCGTTATCTTCTTTAAGACTGTAATACACGATACCTTGATTGAGTTGTAACACCACATTTAATATACTACTTACTAAAAAAGTTAATAGAAAAATAGCGAGCATCATAACCGTCATCGTTTTTTGAATGGCCATTGGCTCTGGTGTTGTATTTGTTTCTAGATCTGTAAATATATTAACCATCCCAAAAATATAAGGTATCAAGGCAATGACATTTTGTGCGATATAGCTTATTAAATAAAAGATACCAACGCAGGCTATTGCTGCCCAAAATTTTGAACTTATCATTTTCCAAGAATATCCAAAACTATCCCATATACCGCGTTTCTCATCAAGATACTCCATAAGGGTGCCTTGATAAAATAAACTTACAGCGCCTATGACTAGAGGCATTGCAAAAATACCTATAATCGTAATAGCGAGTACAAAAAGTAAAAGGCCAACACCAATGATTAACGGGATTGTAACAATTATGGCGCAGAGTAGAAAAATGATTATTTTACCAATATTGGCTTTATAGACATGTATAATATCTGTTGCAGTGAAATTTTTACTACTGTTTTTATTATAGAGTTTTAAATAAATGGGAACGAAAGAATAGGATACAATCGCAGAAATTAAACCCACCACAATAAAGATGAGAACCAATAAAACGAAGACACCTGAGTTTTGGTTCATGTATTCTTCAAGTCCAGAGTTATTACCACTTATAAGGCCGCCAAGTAGAGTTTCTGTATAGAATTTGCTAAAAAAGTAGCCAATAGCCATAAGAATCATCAAGAAAATCCCGTTGATAATAAAAAAGTGTTTAAACAAGTGCTTTCCGTTTTGTTTTAAAAACGCAAATGTATCTTGAAAGTACTCGCCAAAGCCTCTAGATTTATATAACTGCATGTAGGTTTTTTAATTTTTTGTTCACGATAAATGGATACATCAAATAGTAATATGAAATTAAACTTAATGTTATTAAAATAATACCAACCGATAACCAATTGGGCATTGTGTTAGAAAATCGTGTCACATAGCCTTCTAGAAATCCTGCAGCAATAGTAAATGGGAAGGTGCTTATTAAAATTTTAACACCATTTTTTACACCCATTTTAAACGAGGTCATTCTAGAATATGTTTTAGGAAATAAAATACTGGCGCCCAAGATTAAGCCTGCAGCAGCTTCTATGACAATTGCAAAAATTTCCATAGAGCCATGAATCCAAATCCCACGAACAGATTCCCAAAGCACGCCTTCTTGGTAGAAAAAATATTGAAATGCTCCAATCATAATGCCATTGTATAACATCACTAATGCTGTTCCTAAGCCGCCAAAAATTCCGTAGAGAAAGGCTTTAATACCAACGTAAAGGTTGTTGAGGGTAATACCAATGAAACTTCCCCAATTACTACCGCTTTTATACACAGCAACAGGATCTCCTGCTTCTATGTTTTCTAAACTCATATTTACATACTCATTTCCTAAAATTAACCGTACAAACGAATCATCATGAGCTGCAGATAAAGCACCAATGCCAACAAAACTTAAAAAAATGATGAATGAGTACAGGACATAACGTCTGTATTCATAAACAATTAAAGGTACTTCAACCTTCCAAAAATGAAGGAATCTGTTAGTGTCTTCGCGTTTTGTTTTATAAATTTTCTGAAAAGCTTTAGCTGCTAGGTTGTTTAAATAAAGAATTGTTTTACTTTTGGGATAGTACGTTTGAGCGTAAGATAAATCATTTACTAACTGAATATAAAGCGATGCTAATTCATCAGGATTTTTTAGGGTTTTCCCAAAAATCGCCTTTTCAAAATTGAGCCATTTTTCTTTATTCTGTTTAATAAATGCCACTTCTCTCATACGCACTCAAAGTTAAAGAAATTAATGGTAGAATTACAAATAAATACGACACAAAACGTCAATATAAATTTCATAGCAGCAAGTGTTGGTGAACGCATATTGGCATACATAATAGATTTGGTTATAAAAATCGCTTATGCAGTCGTAACCTACCAAATTGTATTCAATTTTTTTAATATCAATGCGTTTATTGATGATATGGATGATTGGTCTAGAATATCAATAATAGTGTCCTTTTATCTCCCTGTAGTGTTTTACTCGTTACTTTTTGAAACTTTTCTTGATGGTCAAACTATTGGTAAGCGTATCATGAAAATAAAAGTGGTGAAGATAGATGGGTATCAAGCATCCTTGGCAGATTATCTAGTGCGTTGGTTTTTTAGAATTATAGATTTAAATATGATGTCTGGTATTATAGCTTTAATTGCAATTGTGACCAGTAAAAAGAGTCAGCGGTTGGGAGATATGACTGCTGGAACTTCTGTAATTACGCTTAAAAATAATGTGAATATTAGCCATACTATCCTTGAAGAGTTAGAAGATAGTTATGTGCCAACCTATTCTAACGTGATTAAATTATCAGATAATGATGTACGAATTATCAAAGAAACCTTCGTACGCGCTAAAGCTGCCCGAGATTATGAGACTTTAGTAAAATTACGGACTAAAATTATACAGGTCGTAGAGATTAAGGATTTCAACGGTAGTGATATGGAATTTGTAGATACCATCTTAAAAGATTACAATTTTTACACGCAAGGGAGTTTTGTCTCGAAGACGTTTTAAGGTTTTTATGTCTCTGGAAATGTGAATGCCCTTAAATAATCGCTATATATCAAATGACATTTAAAAGTAGAAGAGATCGCCTATTCCAGTTAATGACCTTCGGTTTTAGTGCTGTTTTTATTGGAATCGTTTTATTTCAATGGAGTGAAAGTGGGATTGAAAATAGCCCATCTTTTTTGAGTAATATCCTTTTATTAGCAATTGTTGGGTTTTTATTATGGTCGCATTTTGATACCACTTACGAATTGACTAAAACCGAGTTAAAATATAAAAGCGGAATACTACGAGGTACAATCCAAATAAAAGACATTTCAGAAATTATAAAAGGTAAAACCCTCTGGTCTGGATTTAAAGCAGCAACTGCAAGACATGGTGTGATTGTTAAGTATAACCAATACGATGAAATTTATATTAGTCCAAAAACTAATGATACTTTTGTAGCTAAATTATTAGAATTGAATACTGAGATTGCAATAACAACCCATTCAAATAGTTGAAATAACCACTTAAAGGCACATCATGTTTTTTCAAATCATAGATATTTTAGGAACTATTGCTTTCGCAATTTCAGGAGTATTAGTCGCGCTTAATAAGCGCATGGATCCTTTTGGTGTGCTCATTATTGCATTTGTAACTGCAGTAGGAGGTGGGACATTACGTGATGTTATGATTGGAGTTAGCCCTGTATCTTGGATGACTAATATGACCTATGTGTATGTGATTTTTGGATCAACTGTTTTTGCAATTGTACTGCGGAATAAAATCAACTATCTACGTACCTCTCTCTTTTTGTTTGATACTATTGGGATTGGATTATACACGGTTGTTGGTATAGAAAAAGGTTTGAACGCTGGTCTTCATCCTATAATATGTATCGCTTTGGGGACAATGACAGCTTGTTTTGGTGGTGTGATTCGTGATATTTTATGTAATGAAATCCCCGTGATTTTCAGAAAAGAAATCTATGCAACCGCATGTATTCTTGGAGGTCTAACTTACTTTTTACTTCGTCTATTTATGGCAAATACTAACTTGATATTTATCATTGCTATAATCGTTGTGATTGTGATACGTCTAATTGCTGTGAAGTTTAAGGTGAGTTTGCCTAGTTTGTATAAGAAGGAAGATGTCTAGTCACTTTACATGATATATCTTATTGGTTATTTTCCAATCACCATTTATAAGATTTAAGGATAAGATATCAATGTAAGTTACATCGCCCACTTTCATACTCATTTTAGCAGAGGCTATTTGTCCAGCTTCAATATCTATATTTAGGATATGGAGCGCACAGTTTTCAAGTTCGGTATTAGATAATTTTTCTCTATTTCCCCATTTAGGTACTACATCTTTAAAGAATACATTTTTGAAACCCTTAGTACTGTCATTAGTATCTAATGGGATTTTCATTGTTCCGTTCTCTGTATCAAAAGCTTTGTAGAGTTGAGCAATATCTCGTTCTATATAACCATCATAGTAGTTGGTTACCGTCTCAATAATTAATGAGATGTCATCAGTTTTGATTGTGCAAAAGCAGATAGTGATAACGTTATGCTTAGTATGATTAGGAGTGTTTTATGCCTAGTATGGCTTGTCTTTATAGATTTTGATTTGTCAAGTGAATCATTTCATAATAGAAAATTATAGCAATAGTGACTTTGTTTAAACTGTTGTTCAGGTCCTTTTCGGTCATGCTATTTGCGACTGCTTTTGAAATTAAACCAAAGCTTAAACTAGGACCTTTAGTTTGTATAGCTACAGCTTCATTTAGACTTTTATGACCTGTGCTTTTTAAAAGACACGTGTAAAAAAGACCTTTGGGATTTATAGTAATTATATCAATTTTGGGTAGGTCTACTGTTTTATTTTGAGGTTCAATTTCAATAATTTTATCTTCTGATTGTCTTTCTTTAAAATTATTAAGTTTCGATACCGATATCCAAATTTTATTAAAAGTTCCTGAGGCTTTCAAATCATCTAAAATAGTCTTAGAATTAGAATCTATTGTAAACTTTGGGTTGAGATTCATCTTACTAAAATCTTCGAGATAGGTGATATAGTTTTTATTGCTGTTTTCTGCACCATACGTGTCATTTAGTTTACTTTCAAATTGAGCAGTCGCTTTGTTTATTAATGTAATATCTTTAGAGGTTAAACAGCCCTGCAAGGCTTCTGCAAAATTTATTGTGGGTTCAGGCTGGCATGACAAAAGAGCCATTACTGAGAGAATTATTATAATTATGTTGTACTTCATAGTTTTTTACTGGCTCTATTTTTGTTTCAAAAACCACACGTTTCTCGCTCTGCCATTAGAAACTCTGATGCCTTTAATCAGATTTTCAGGATTGCGAACAATAGCTATTGATCCAAAACCTGCAATATATAATTCATTTTTATTGATAAGCTTTAAAGGTAAATCACCATGTCTCCCATGATGGCCAATTAAATCATCTTCTTTGAGAATAATGTCTATGGTACTTTCAAGTTCTGGACTATAGAAACGTCCTGTATACTGGTCTAGGTTGATGCTAGATAAGTCTGCTGTTACATGTCTTTTAGCCTCAGTTATTCTACCACTTTGATATACTGAGAGTAGTTGAGTTTTGTCATTTTTTAACTCTGAAAATGCAAATTGTACAGTATCATCCTGTGGTGTTTTATACGTATTACCGCTAGATTTATACATGTTGTATTCAGACCCATCCCATTCTTGTAATACATGTAATGAGTCATTTTTAATAGTAATATTAGCAATTACACCCGACTGGATTTCATAGGTTCCAGTAAGCTGCTCTAGTGTATTTGAAAACGCATTTAGTGATATACTAGACTTCTTTATTTCGGGAGATGCATTTGGTTTCTTTTCTAAAATAATATTTGCGATGTTTCGCTCTATCCTTGATGGACCTGCAGATGAGTAATTAGTTAACACCGCAATACTGAGTTGTTTTTCAGGATAAGTACTTGCATAGGCTCTAAAGCCTCCAATAGCGCCTCCATGTTGAATCCTATTATAGCCATTAACGGTATCAAGGCTAACCCCAAAGGCATAGTTGTTTTCGCTACCATCATTAAGTAGATCTGTAGTTTGTAGCATTTCAAAAGCCGAGCTCCAATTTAAAGAAGGTGTGCTAAAGTTTTGTAGCCAGGTCAATAGATCGTTTGTGGTGGTATGTACATTGCCAGAACCAACATAGCCCCAATATTCTACCGCTCTAAAAAAATCAGTACCCGAGCGATAATATGAAGTGGCATTATTTTGAATAATGCGATCATATCTATCTTCAACGTACGTATTTGTCATTCCTAAAGGTTTAAAAACATTAGCAGCCATCCATTGTGGGAATGTCTCTTTAGTGACATTTTCTATAATATTAACCATGAGCATATAACCTGTATTGCAATACAAAAATTCATCTCCTGGAGTGAAATTTAATTCCTTCTGTTTTAGCATAAACCGGTATAAATCCTCATTTGTTCTAGAGTCATCATCTCTCCAGCCAGCCAAACCAAGCATGGCGTGTAAACTGCGCATACCGCTTGTATGATGTAACATATGACGTATGGTAATCACGTGACCAAAATCTGGTATATCAGGTAAGTGCTTACGAATATCGTCATCTACAGATAGTAATCCTTTCTCGTGTAATAACACAATTCCCATCGCTGTAAATTGCTTAGAAATAGAACCGGAATTAAATATAGTTTCTGTTGTATTGGGGACTTCGTATTCTAAACTAGCCAATCCAAATGCTTTTGAGTAGACGGTTTTCCCATCTTGCATAATTCCAATAGACCCACCAGGATGATCTGCTTCCTTCCATGTGTTAAATAAACTATCAATTTTTTGAGATTGAAGGTCACTCAACTGAGCATGTAGAGCACTTAAACTAAAATAAATTAGAATAAAAAATAAGTGTTTTTGATTCATGACGGTGTGTTTAAATATTAAGTCTAGCAACTTTTTTAAGCCAATAACAATAAGGTTGTATTTTATTTAATTCTCTTATTTTGTGTTAGTTATAGCTAAATTAATAAAATAAAAACACCTAAAGTGATTTCTAATTAAATTTTTACTCATACAGTTTAGGTTCTGTAATCCCTTTTTCTAAAAATCTGACTTTATTCATTTCAAAATGACTTTGAGTCATACCGTTGCAGTACTCTTTAAAAGGAGGTAGATTAAACTCCAATCTTAATTGGTCTACTTGTGTTGCGTCAACTAAACCATTTTTGGGAATTGATTGTCCTAAATCATTATAGATCAATTGAGATCCAGAACGTTGTGGTTTGTCTAAATTAATATGTACACGATCTTCAAGCATGGCATAATCAGCTCGACTGGCATTGTCATTCTCAATTTATATTTTTAAAGCTCTTAGCATTTCTTGGTGAAACGCCACATCATTATCTGCATGTTGTATAGAGATCCAAAAGTTGGAAGACGCCTCTTCACCAACTTCTTTGTGTCCTAAATAACCATATGTCGTATAGAGTTGTTTGATTTTCTCTTGATTAATTAATCCAATACTATCTCTTTTGCCTTCAAAGATTTCCCAACCTTTTTCAAAGCCATGAGCCTCCATGAGTTTTTTAGGAGGAAGTCCAGCGTATTTTTGGTCTATAGCAAGAATAGCATCTAATAGAGCAATGATTTCTTTTTTCTCTACTTCGGCAATGTGCTCATTTTTTCAATGTAGTAATAGAAAAAAGAGGATTAGAATAGTAATGCTGTTTTTCATGATTTGTTTACTTGAGTTTTAATGATCACTTATTTTTAGTTGTTTAAAATTTCCGAAGAAAAATTAATGTTTTATATATTGAGATACTTGGAGCATAAGAGGAATGGGTTTTTAACAGTCTATATTAAAGCTAAAAGTCAAAACCTATTCCAAAATCTCAACCCGACGGATGTACACATTCTGAAGAGGCCAGTCTGAATCATCAGTATCAACATTTGCAATTTTATCTGCTATATCTAGTCCGCTGATTACTTTTCCGAAGATAGTATAGTCGCCATCCAATTCATGCACATCTCGCAGCATGATAAAAAACTCATAAGGAGACGCTAATTTATAAGGGTTTTCAATAGCACTACTGGGCATAGAAATCACACCACGATCATGATGAAATCCACGTTTGGTATCTGTTGGTAATAAGTATTTACCAATAAATCGACGCTTGCGTATAACCTCTCGATTATCTGTGCTACCGCCTTGAATGATATAGTTTTCTATGACTCTGTAAAATTGTGTGTCATTAAAATATCCTTTTTTGGCAAGGTAGATAAAGTTTGAACGATGAAATTTTGTTTCGTTAAATAGCAGGATGTCAATATTGCCATAATCGGTAACAATACGAACCTTATTCTCTTTATGTTCTTTATCATATTGAAGAAAAAACTCCATTGCATTATCTTTAGTTAAAAGGAATTCTTCTTTGTTTTCTGTAGTTATTGTATCTGTTTTTAATAACTTAGATTCCTTTTTTACTTCGGTAGAATCTATGGTTTGGGTAGGTGTTTTCTTTTGAGATTGCTTATCTTCACAATTGAAAACCACCAAACAAAAAACTATCATTATAAAAAATCGCATATAGAAATGAATTTTGAAACGTTCATAAAATCTACATCAAAAATAAAAAATCTAAATCTTCCAGGGGAAGTCTCGCAATTTAAAATGTCGCCTCCTTTTAGAAGAGATCTTATAGATGAGAATCGAGAGAAGATGAAATATGCCAGAAAAGCTGGTGTTATGGCTTTGTTCTACCCAAATCACGAGGGAGAAACCTATCTTATTCTTATTTTAAGAAAGACGTATAAAGGGGTGCATTCTTCCCAAGTAGGTTTTCCTGGAGGGAAATATGAAGATGAGGATCCAGGTTTAGAATATACTGCCTTACGTGAAACTTTTGAAGAAGTTGGCGTACCAATTGCAACCATGAATGTATTGAAGGCATTAACTAAATTGTATATTCCGCCTAGTAATTTCACGGTGTCGCCTTACCTCGGAATAACAGCACAAACGCCACAATTTGTAAAGCAAGATGATGAGGTTGAAGACTTGATAGAAGTCTCTTTGTCTCACTTTTTAGATGATACTAATAGGAGCCAAGTCAACGTAATGACCTCAATGAATATTGAACTAGAGGTTCCTGCTTTTACGCTTAACGGTCATATCGTTTGGGGCGCAACAGCTATGATGCTTAGTGAATTAAAAGACTTGTTAAAAATGGTATTATAAGGTATTGTTTTTTGTAAATTTGTGTCTGAATTTTTTGAATGTTTCACTTTAAATGAAACACATTGAAGAGTACAGCTCGATTAACAACTAAAAAAGATTAATGGGATTATTTAAAAGAAACCCTTTTGGGCATATACTTTTTGTAAAGAAGTGGTTGATTAGAATTTTGGGTGCACTTACGCATAGACGATTTAGAGGTTTTAATGAACTTCAAATTGAAGGCTCTGAAATTATAAAAAACCTTCCTGATACTAATGTTCTTTTTATTTCTAATCACCAGACCTATTTCGCAGATGTGATATCAATGTTTCATGTCTTTAATGCGAGTCTAAGTAATCGTGGAGATTCTATAAAAAATATAGGGTATCTCTGGAATCCTAAACTAAATATTTATTACGTTGCTGCTAAAGAAACTATGAAATCTGGACTGTTGCCAAAGATTTTGGCTTACGTTGGATCTATTAGTATTGAGCGCACATGGCGTGCCGAGGGTAAGAATGTAAACCGTCAAGTTAAAATGAGTGATATTTCTAGTATAGGGAAAGCTCTAGATGATGGTTGGGTTATTACGTTTCCGCAGGGCACAACAACACCTTTTAAGCCTATAAGAAAAGGTACAGCTCATATTATAAGAAAGTACCAGCCTATAGTTGTTCCTATCGTTATTGATGGTTTTAGACGCTCATTTGATAAAAAAGGACTGCGTGTTAAGAAGAAAAATGTGTATCAATCTTTTGAAGTTAAGGCGCCTTTGGTTATTGATTATGAGAATGAATCTATTGCAGATATTGTTGAGAAAATTGAATATGCCATTGAACAACATCCTTCATTTTTAAAGGTTATTCCGCAAGAGGAATTAGAAGAAAAAGAACGTATGAATCGTGAGTTACGTGATTGGTAGGGGATTGTCTTGATCTTGCAACCGTCAGTATCTTGCGCTAAGAGTTCAGCTGAATTCAAAAAGCAGTATTTAATAAAAAAAAAGGACATCTAGCTTCTCACTTCTATTAAAGGGTGTACAAATTTAGCTTCCCTAAATTAGATCGTTTGACATTTTCTTGGTGGGCTTATACTAAATGGTAGGTTGGAGTAATAGATTTTAAACCACAAGCTGTTAGTAGAAGCAACCTAAATAACAACAGCAATTTTGGTATTGTTGCCCTTATTCGTTTTTTATAATTACAGTCGTATTTTAATCTTAGATAAAGGCATCTATGATACTATATGTAATTATACCTCTAACCTTTTAAGCTCTTTGTAATTTCTATTGAGTCTTCGCAATAGTATTCCGTAAATAAGACGATAGAATATCCAAAATAATAATAAAAATAAAGCAATGCCCACCATGATTGTAATAGTAACAAAGAACATCTGTTTACTAGAATATAGAGCAAATTGTTCAACGACTTCGGGGTTGTAATTAATAGTATAGTATAAACCAATTGATAGCGATAAAAAAGCCATAACGAGATTGTAAATCACATAATACTTTATGACTTTCCTCGTATTTAGAATGTTTTCCATTAGTTTTTTTGCACTATCTGCAGCAGAAATAGACTTGTGGGATTTAAAAAGTAAATAAACAAATACAAGTATGATAAGAATGCTAAATAGGGTAAGCCCAATTAGTAACGTGGCATTACCAAACATGGCAACCAATTCTTCACGGTATTCTTCCGAAGAAAATAAAGGATAGAGATTAGCAACAAGCCAAAATAAAAGCTCTGCGATACTTATATAAAACAGTGTTTTTACAATTGATGATGATTTTTTATGCAACATCGCGTAGATCTCTTTACTCGATAGTTGTTGATCAACATGCGTGCTGTTGGCCTGCCAATCTTTTTTTAATAGTTCTAACTCATCCATAATATCACGGATTTAATATTATTTTTAATTTTTTCTTCACCCTATTCATCTTAACACGCGCATTAACTTCGCTTATCCCTAGGGTTTCACTTATTTCTTTATAATTTTTATCTTCCAAATACAGTAATACTAGTGCTTTTTCAATATCATTTAATTGGTGTACTGCTTGATATAGTAATTTAAGTTGCTGCTCTTCTGTATCATCATATTCTACAGATTTTATTTTGAAAGAAACCGTCTCGAACCCCTGTGTTTTAATGGTGCGTTTTGACTTTCGGTAGAGCGTAATTGCGGTATTCAAACCTACGCGATACATCCAAGTACTAAACTTCGCATCTCCTCGAAATTTTGGATATGCTTTCCATAACTGTATAGTTATCTCTTGAAACAAATCATTGTGCGCATCTCGATTATTGGTATACAATCTGCATACTTTGTGCACAATATTTTGATGCTTTTCAAGTAATTCTACAAAAGTTTGTTCGAGTTCTTTATTCAAGTTTGATTAGTTAGTTACCTATAAGTAGTATTAACATCTAAAATGTTACAACATATTTAACATTAATTCAAAAATAAGATTTTAACTAGTGTATATCTTATCTTTGCACGAGACATTTGAAGTCATTTTTTATATGAATATTCCTGAATCAAAGTTCCCGAGAATTGTAATAATTGGTGGTGGTTTTGCTGGCGTCAATCTGGTCAAGTCCCTAGCAAATGAAAAAGTGCAAGTCGTACTTTTAGACAAGCATAACTACCACACGTTTCAACCGTTATTATATCAAGTGTCAAGCTCTGGGTTAGAACCAGACTCTATTGCGTATCCCTTGCGTAAAATCATTAAGAAAAATAGCAATACGTTTTTTAGACTTGCTGAGGTAGAAAATATTGATGCACAAAAAAAAGAGATTACTACAACCATAGGAACTCTAAGTTACGATTATCTCGTTATTGCTACAGGGACTAAAACTAATTTTTTTGGTAATAAATCGATAGAAGCTAATAGTATGCCAATGAAAAGCATACCTCAGGCCCTTAATATAAGAAGTCTAATTCTTCAAAATTTTGAAAAAGCTGCCATTTCTAGTTCAGAAAAAGATAGAGAAGCCTATTTAAATTTTGTTATCGTAGGAGGAGGGCCAACAGGTGTTGAGTTGGCAGGGGCAATAGCAGAACTTAAAAATCACATTCTACCAAGAGACTATCGCGACTTAGATAGTCGTACTATGCAAATTCATTTATTAGAAGGTACAGATAGAGTGCTATCGTCAATGAGTGAACAGGCTTCAAAGAAGTCGGAGGTATTTCTCAAAAGTTTGGGTGTTCAAGTGCATACCAATGTATTTGTGACAGATTATGATGGTAAAGGGGTAACGACGAACTCTAATTTAAAATTACAGACCGAAACCTTAATTTGGGCAGCCGGAGTTACGGGGTCGCTGGTTAACGGTCTTAAAGCAGAGTCCATGTTAGAGAAAACAAATCGATATGTGGTAAATCGCTTTAATCAAATCGCAGGCTATGACAGTATTTTTGCTTTAGGCGATATCGCATCTATGAGCACAGATGAGTATCCTAATGGTCATCCGCAAGTGGCGCAGCCCGCAATACAACAAGGTAAACTGTTTGGGCAAAACATAATGCGAATCATTAACAAGCAATCACCAAAACCTTTCGTCTATAAAGATAAAGGCTCTATGGCCACAATTGGTCGTAATAAAGCCGTAGTAGATTTAAAATACTACAAATTTGGAGGTTTCTTTGCTTGGTTTATTTGGATGTTTATTCATTTAATTTCGCTAGTTGGTTTTAGAAATCGTGTTATTATTTTCTTTAATTGGTCGTATAACTACATCAATTTCGATAAAGCCGCCCGCCTTATTATTAGGCCTTATAAGAAGTAGATTTTGGGCATTTCCAACCTGCGCTTAAGCGCAGGTTCGTCAGGCTGTACACTATATCTTTTGTATACAAAAGGATGACGTTTCCATCCTTAACGCGAGGCTTGGTCTGGCTTTAAAATTCCTATGCGGATTAAATATGAGGTCGAGCTCAGGTACAGAGGTTCATAAAACGTATTTAGGGCTAAATATTATCAGATAATAGCAACAGACGAGCACCTAAAAACACCAATGTATGCCTTGATTTAGAACAGGCCTTTTCTCAAATAAGCAGCTGTAGACCTGCTTAAAATAACCAAGATATAGAGTAATAGAGGAAAAAGCATCTCATGCAATCCCTCTTTTAACACACAGAATAAACCAATTAAAAACCAAATACAACCAACTGGTTTTAGGTGTTGTTCTTGTGTTTTAAAAAGACAATCACAAACATAATATGGGCTAATAGAAAAGCAAGCAATACCAACAGGAAGAGGTTAGGAGATGCGATTACATCTATTAGAAGACTATCCCCAGTTAAAAAAAAGACTAGCGCACATACTATAATGAAACCTAACTTTTTATGGAGTGCTGTACCTTTCAGCATAAAGAACACCAATAGTGAGCATACAAGTGCTGGTTTAAAGAGGTCCTTTAGCCCTATAATCTTCTACAGACCCAGAAATAAGCGCTGCAATGACAATCAGACTGTAAACCTATGAGAATTTTACTTGAGCTCAATTCAATTTCAGTTTTTCTAAAGAGGTGAGCATATAGTGGCGGGTTTTCTCAAAAATGTGCAATTCGGTATTGATATATGACAATTGGGTAATTGTTAATTTCTAAACGTTCCAATCTGCTGCATATTTGACTTATCAATCAATACTGGACTATTGAACTACTGAAATCCTAAAGTTGATCCCTTTAATTATTGGGACAGCATCTGTGAATTCAGCGTCAATAGATTCAGTTTAAGAAACGAATAGGTAAAATCATCAATCATGCACAAATTAATGACACTAATCGTCATCCTCATCTCATCAATGACCGTGGCTCAAACTTCTATTTTCGGAAAAGTAACCGACACCAAAAACCAACCCGTTTTTGGTGCCAACGTCTATCTCGATGGTACTTATGATGGCGCTACAACAGATGTAAATGGAGACTTTAAATTTACAAGCCAAGAAACCGGAACTCAAATCTTAACCATTTCATTTTTAGCATATGAAACCAAGATCATGACAGGAGCGGTGTCAACATTTAATGGACTTAACGTTATTTTGCGAGAAGATATGGAGTCTTTAGATGCTGTTGTAATTTCTGCAGGAACATTTGAAGCGAGTGATAATTCTAAAGTTTCTGTGCTAAAGCCCTTAGATGTGGTTACTACAGCAAGCGCTTTAGGTGATTTTATAGGAGCGTTACAAACGCTTCCTGGGACATCTACAGTGGCAGAAGATGGACGCCTATTTGTGAGGGGAGGCGATGCCGATGAAACTCAGATTTTTATTGATGGGATTCGTGTATTTACGCCTTACTCTCCAGTACCAAACAATATCCCAACACGTGGTCGTTATTCGCCTTTTCTATTTGATGGGATTACCTTCTCAACAGGCGGCTACGCTGCAGAGTATGGTAATGCCTTATCTAGTGTTTTACTCCTAAATACCGTTGATGAGCCCGACCAAGAAAAAACTGAAATTGGTATCTTAAGCGTTGGTGCAACTTTAGGGCGTACCGAGAAATGGGGCAAAACATCCCTAAGTCTAAAAGCATCTTATATTAATTTAGGACCTTATGTCGCTCTGTTTCCAGATCGTAATGACTGGAAAAAACCATTTCAAGCGGCTCAAGGTGAGGCTGTTTTTCGTCAGAAATTTAATAACGGCATGCTTAAATTCTACGCAGCTTTTGATACCTCTAGTTTTGATTTAATACAAGACAATATTAATGTAGACGCTGGTGTGCGTGTCACACTCAATAATAGAAATTTTTATGGTAATACCTCCTATAAAGGCATCCTTGGTAAAGGTTGGTCTATAAATACAGGCTTAAGTTATACCATTGCCAGAACAGATTTTTCGTTTTTTGATACGACGATAGATGAAGGTGAGCATTCTGCTCACCTTAAATTGAAACTTAAAAAACGTTTTAATAGCAGATTCAAATTGTCTTTTGGAGCTGAGCAGTTCACCACTAAGTTTAAAGAACGTATTACTGCAGTAAGCGATCCATCGGCAAGGTATGGCTTCACTAACGCTAACTCTGCGGTTTTTGTAGAGTCTGATATTATCATCAGTAACAAATTCGCAGCAAAAGTAGGTCTGCGGGCAGATCGCTATGCGTTGTCAGGTGAATTTAAAATCGCACCTAGAGTGTCTTTAGCTTATAAGACTTCAAAAAACGGACAATTAGCATTGGCTTACGGTCGCTTCTTTCAAAATCCTGGGAATACTATTTTAAAGTTTGACCAAAATCTTACGTCGCGAAACACGAATCATTATATCATGAATTATCAATATGTCAATGACGGACGCTTATTTCGCGCAGAGCTCTATAGAAAGGATTATGACGGACTCGTAAAATTTGATACCGAATTTGAAAGTTTCGAAAGTAATTTCAATAACTCAGGATCTGGTTATGCCCAAGGTCTAGATGTCTTTTGGAGAGATAATAAGAGCATTAAAAACGTAGATTATTGGGTGAGCTATTCTTATTTAGATACCGAGCGTGATTTTCGCAATTTTCCAATCCAAGCGCAGCCAAACTTTGCGAATACCCATAACTTTTCTGCTGTGGCTAAATACTGGATAGACGATTGGAAAAGCCAAGTCGGTTTTAGTTATGCTTATGGGTCTGGACGACCGTATACAAATCCTAATACAGCTGCCTTTCTTGGCGAAAGGACCAAAAGTTTTAATAGTATTAGTTTAAATTGGGCCTATTTAATATCCCCACAAAAGATTTTATACCTCTCGGTTAATAATGCTTTAGCGTTTAAAAATATCAATGGATACCAATATGCAAACACAGCAGATGTTAACGGTAATTTTGCAAGACAGGCGTTACGACCAGCAGCAGATCAATTCTTTGTTCTGGCCTTTTTTTGGACGATTAGTGAGGATGGGAGTGATAACCAGTTGAATGATTTGTAGTGTGGTGGTTTTGTAGGAACGGATGATGCTAGGAAAAGTAGGGGTTTTTTGGGACATAATTGTTGCCCTATTTTTTGTAGCACTTGTTAGCATTAGTATTTATAAATGTACAAGTCTAATGCGTTTTTCATTGATAAATATGAAATGACCTACTCTTGATGTTTTACCTTCTACAATCTGATTAAATAATATTTTTAAATTCTCGGGAACTTCAATTTCAACTTTGTCAAAATAAATATATGTACTATCATTAATTAGTTTTAAGATGATGTTGATTGATTGTTCACTTGAATCAACTTTATGATAGTAACGTGATTGGTCAAGAAATAATTTAAATTGAGTTGTGTCAGGTACCTTCGTTTTAGAAATGATATGATTTAATACATACTCATATTGTGTCCCATCGGACGAGGTTGATTTTAGTTTTGTTTCTCTAACACTTACTTTATATGTATAGCCCCATTCAAAGTTAAACCCATCCAAATATTCAATGGGTGAATCGGGAGAATTTAGAGTTAACCTTTTGAAATGTTCATACTTTTGAAAAGATAGGTAAGGGTCGATTGTAATGGTTCTATCTGAGACAGTTTGACCAAATGAACTAATAGAAATAAATGCTATTACATGGATTAAGAATACTTTCATTTTTCAATTTATTAATGCTAAATTTATCTATGGATTAACTTCTTTTATAAACATAGGAGTTGCGTGGTTAAGCAACTAATTTAGTAAACAAATACTTGCTAGATAAAATTCCGAAGGAATTTTCCAAATAAGCACTTGCCAAAGCAATTAATTATACACGGTGTTGTAAAACGTTTTTTATTCAATTCAATTTTCCAATATTATAGTTTCATCGTACGTTTTCATATTCAAAAGACCTATTGTTTCACAATTCGGTTGAGTATATTTAGTTGTTCTTGGAATTCCAAATTTATCTTTCTCCCAACTCGTGTTGAATTTAAATTTCAAAGTGTCTAATTTCACATCGATAATTTTTGATTGGTGATTTACGATTTCCCATTCGTAATTTTCATTTTTCCAACAAATTCCGATTTCGTCTCCAATAAGAGGAATTCCACTTTTGTCAATTTTTATATATTCCGTTTTTGGAACTGAATTGTGTTCTCCATTTATAAAATATCTCATTTTTCCTTGCGTAATGATAGTTACACATTGTTTTTTGTCAGCAGAGTAAATTTTAAAATTCGTTCTATTCGTATGGTCTCCAAATGCAATGAGAAAAACAGTTATTCCAACTACGAACATAACTACCGCTACTCAAATTATTTTCAATATAAATTTCAAATTCGTGGTTTTTCGTAAATATTTTACAACGGTATTGTGTATGAGTATTTGCTTGGTTCAACACTTAACTTTGCAAGTAAACACCAAGTTGACAGTCCGATAGGGTTTTCAGAAGCAGGCGGGAACTAGCAATTATTTATAGCCATTGTTGGCAACTGGTTTTATTTGTCTAGTGCTGGTTTTAATTGTGATAAACTTTCTGCGTTTTTTATATCAGAGAGTTTTTTGGAATATGTTCTACCATTTAAAAACTTTCCTATAAAAGTACCTCTAACTAAATAATGATAACTGACATAACATATAACGCCTGTAATGATTAAGACAAACAAGAATTTTATAGCTGAAGGCAATGGCCAATGAACAATAAAACTTGGAATTATAGCTGTTAAGAACAGGTGTACTAAATAAACCCAGTAGGATGAATCTGATATATACCTCATTGCAGAAGAATGATTACTTCCATAACGAATAAATAAGCCCGTAATCCCAAAAATAAACAACCATACTATTATTGAATTTGCGATTATATGCATTTCAAATGAAAGTGATGAATGCATAAAAAAGTGAAATGACAATAGCACCAATCCCACAATTGTACATATCCAA
>JAWUWM010000004.1:0-17341 GCA_034111845.1 Psychroserpens sp.
CCTTTTTTCTATCTCTTTGTTAAAAGCTATGTTAACAAAAGAGTTAATAGAACTGAACACCTTGCTCTATTTTCACCATTCGTCTTATGTGTCATATATTTATTAATAAGAAATACTATAAATGATAATCTTAAAGTCATAAAAATCTTCAACTTAATTGTTGAATATTTATCAATTTGTTTATCGCTGATTATTATAATTTTAGTATTCAAAATGTTAAAAACGCATGAAAGATCTAACAAACAACAAATTAATAATGAGATCTTACTTTAAACAAAATGGTTTAAAAGGATTTTAATTATTGGAATAGTTCTTTGTATCGTATGGTTTATTTCTCTAAATATTTTTATAGATATTATAAGTACAGGATTTTATAGATTTTATCCTCTTTGGATTGGTATGTCAATTTTAATTTATTGGGTAGGATACACAGCAATATTACAAAAACAACTATATAACCAGAGAACAGAAATTCGAAATAAATTAAAGCCAAATAATATATCAAGACCTGAGATTAATAATGGCATATCAACCTATACTAAATTAGAATCTATCATTCTCAAAAATAAGATGTATTTATACACAACTAAAACTGAATATTCAAAACTGCAAAAGATATTAGAAAATTTTGATAAATATAAAGAAAAAATAAAGGTGGAATTCAAAGGGAACAAAATATCTGATGGAGTTTTTGATTCCGATGGAATTTTTGACCAACCTATTTATTTAGCAGATAAAATTATATCAATAGAAAAAACAGAGGGAAAAACAGAATGGAAAAAGTAGTAAATTAAAAGATAAAGTCAATTTATATATCGATTTGATTACAAATCAACCCTTACGTGGAATGCCCGTTATTGAAGTGGCAACAAAATAGATATAAACCTCAGGCTTTTTAGTTTGAGGTTTTTTTATTTAAAAATTTAGATAAAAAAAGCGAACTTTTCACTAGTTAATGAGAAGCTCGATTTTCTATTTTCCGAAGAAAAAATTAGTTCAATATAATGTCTACAACTGTACCATTATTAAATGTAAATGTTACTTGGTTATCGCAATCTCCAACACCATAATCAAACGTTCCTCCAAAATTTGTGCGCTCCAAATCCACACTTCCACTAACGACATAATCACATATCATTTCGCGACGTAAAGGTGTTATGACTTGATAAGAATGCGTATTCCCATTAACAAAGGTTGTCGACCAATTTCCCGTGAATTCAAATACGTTATCACTAAAAAATCCGCTACCAAAACCTTTAACCCATTCTCTAATCTTTAGCCCTTCTCTGCTTGCTTGTTTTCCATTAGGCCAAATACAGTCATCTCTAAGGTGTGCGTAAATTCCGGATTCCCATTATCATTTGACAATTCTTTTAATAGTGTTTTGCTTCCAATGATATGTTTAGCATCAAAGTAAAAATTAATCAAATCATAAGTAATTAACACTTGCAGTGCTTCTGTATCTCTCGTGTAAGAGAATACAATTTGACCTTTTAATACGTGTCCAAGAACGACACAACCTTCTGTACCAAAACCTACAGTAACTTCTCTAAAGCCTTGTTGTGTAACAACTTAAACAATTACACAATCTGGCAATCCATTTCGCTGCTGTCCTTCTGTAAATCTTCCAGACTCACTCAGTTCCTGCCCTTCGTAAGCATCAATAATGATACCTCCTACTACGCTCACAGCTTTATCAATTTCAGAAGAAAGCCTTACCTCTAAAATAGCTTCATTTTGTGCTTCTTACGGAACAGTGTCGTCGTTGCTGCAACTTGTACATGTCAAACCTAAAACGACTAAGGAGAACATTAATTTTGTAAATACTTTACTCACATCTCTTTTATTGTGATCATTGAGTTCATGATTTAGATAATTCATAATTTAATTTTTGATGTTAATCTGAAGTTAAGACTATCCTAAATGGAAAACGTTTAATTTTCTGTGTAAAAAAAACAAAACCAACATTGTAAATAGAACCAAATCATTAAAAATTAGTATATTTGCAGCCTGAAAGATTGACTTTCAACGTACATAAAAATCATTTATAACAATATTAGCATGTATTTATCAAAAGAAGAGAAAGAAGTATTATTCGCAAAACACGGTAAAGGGAAAAACGATACTGGTTCTGCAGAAGGACAAATCGCAATTTTTACACAAAGAATTGAGCACTTAACTGTTCACTTAAAAAAGAATCGTAAAGATTATAATACCGAACGTTCATTAGTAATGTTGGTAGGTAAGAGAAGAAGCTTACTAGATTACTTAACTAAGAAAGATGTCTTAAGATATCGTGCGATAGTTAAAGAATTAGGATTAAGAAAATAATCTCAATACAAAGACCACGCTTATTAGCGTGGTTTTTTATTTGCATTAGGGATTGAACAGTATGTTTGAGCTCCCGACTTTAGGAGGAGCGAGCGGTGAAAGCCCGACCCTTTAGGGTAACGCCAAAAAAATACAACTCTTACGATAGAGTATAACAATCGTAAATAAGAAGCTAGACCCTGAAATTACTTCAGGACAAACAGTTTTTCATTGGTCACACAACAACGACAACAACGCAACGACCATTGTTTAATTAGAATTAAAAAATTTATGATTCCAAAAGTATTTAAAGAGGTTATAGACCTTGGAGATGGTAGAGAGATCACCATCGAAACCGGAAAACTAGCAAAACAGGCACACGGTTCTGTTGTTGTTACATCAGGAAAATGTATGATGTTATGTACAGTTGTTTCCAATTATGAACAAAAAGATCTTGGGTTTTTACCATTAACGGTAGACTACAGAGAGAAATTTGCAGCTGCAGGTCGTTATCCAGGTGGTTTCTTCAAAAGAGAAGCAAGACCAAGTGATGGTGAAGTATTAACGATGCGTTTAGTGGACCGAGTTTTACGTCCATTATTCCCAAAAGATTATACAGCAGAAACACAAGTGATGATACAGTTAATGTCTCATGACGAAAACGTTATGCCAGACGCAATGGCTGGTTTAGCAGCATCAGCAGCTATCCAATTATCAGATTTCCCATTTGAGTGCGCAATCTCTGAAGCTAGAGTTGGTCGTGTAAATGGTGAATTTGTAATCAATCCAACACGTGCACAATTAGCAGAATCTGATTTAGATATGATGATTGGTGCTTCTGCAGATTCAGTAATGATGGTAGAAGGTGAAATGGATGAGATTTCTGAAGAGGAAATGGCAGATGCAATTAAGTTTGCTCATGAAGCTATCAAAGTTCAATGTGCAGCTCAATTAAGATTAGCTGAAGCATTTGGAAAGAAAGAAGTACGTGAATACGAAGGTGAGAGAACAGATGCAGATTTAGAGAAGAAAGTTCATGATATGGCATACGATAAAGTATATGCTATAGCAAAAGCCGGATCAGCTAAACACGAAAGAACTGCTGCATTTAAGCAAATAAAAGAAGATATTAAAGCAACCTTTTCTGAAGAGGAAATGGCCGATTACGGTGGTTTAGTTTCTGATTATTACCGTAAAGCTGAAAAAGCTGCGATTAGAGACTTAACCTTAAATGAAGGGTTGCGTTTAGATGGTCGTCAAACAGATGAAATTAGACCAATTTGGTGTGAGGTAGATTACTTACCGTCAACTCATGGTTCTTCAATATTTACTCGTGGAGAAACTCAAGCATTAGCAACAGTGACTTTAGGAACATCTAGAGATGCAAACAAAATAGATATGCCATCTTTCGAAGGCGAAGAAAACTTCTATTTACATTATAACTTCCCTCCTTTTTGTACAGGTGAGGCTAGACCAATTCGTGGAACCTCTCGTAGAGAAGTTGGACATGGTAATTTAGCACAACGTGGTTTAAAAGGAATGATTCCTGCTGATTGTCCTTACACAGTAAGAGTTGTATCTGAAGTATTAGAATCTAACGGTTCTTCTTCTATGGCAACTGTATGTGCAGGAACAATGGCACTTATGGATGCTGGAGTACAGATGATAAGACCAGTTTCTGGTATCGCAATGGGATTAATTTCTGATTCTGAATCTGGAAAGTACGCTGTATTATCTGATATTTTAGGTGATGAAGATCACTTAGGAGATATGGATTTTAAAGTGACTGGTACTGCAGACGGCATCACTGCTTGTCAAATGGATATTAAAGTAAAAGGATTAAGCTACGAGATTTTAGTAAATGCACTAAAACAAGCGCGTGACGGTCGTTTACATATTTTAGGAAAATTAACAGATACTATTGCAACGCCTGCTGCAGATGTTAAAGAGCATGCACCTACAATGGTGACAAGACGTGTTCCTAACGAATTTATTGGAGCCTTAATTGGACCTGGTGGAAAAGTGATTCAGGAAATGCAAAAAGAAACTGAGACAACTATCGTTATAAACGAAGATCCAGTAACTGAAGAAGGTATTGTTGAAATCTTAGGTGTAGGACGCGTGGGTATTGATGCTGTAATGGCAAAAATTGACGCTATCTTATTTAAGCCTACAGTTGGTAGCGTTTACGAAGTAAAAGTTATTAAGATGTTAGATTTTGGTGCAGTTGTAGAATATATGGATGCTCCAGGAAACGAAGTCTTATTGCACGTAAGTGAATTAGCTTGGGAACGTACAGAAAATGTATCTGATGTTGTAAACATGGGAGATGTATTTGATGTGAAGTATTTTGGTCAAGATCCAAGAACGCGTAAAGAGAAAGTATCTCGTAAAGCAATTTTACCAAAACCAGAAGGTTATGTAGCAAGACCACCAAGAGATGATAAACGTTCTGGTGGACGTGATAACAGAGGTTCTCGTGACAATAGAAGTCGTGATAATCGTAATGATGATCGCAAACCTAGAGAAGATAAGAAAGAAGATTAATTTCTTTTATATCATAATTACAAACCTCAAATGGAAGCAATTCTATTTGAGGTTTTTTTATTCTGAAATTGACCATTTTAACTCATTTCGATAGATACTATAAGTTATTCCATGTATAGATATTAATTTAAAACAGAAAAAAGTCTACACCTTTTATTAAAAACGTAAGTCTGATACAAACATTACTAAATCTCAATAATCTATTCATGGTACTAAAAAAACCTATAACAAATACTTTACTCCATACCTCACAAAATAAAAAACAACAAAGTAAAAAAGTAAAAAAGGCAATTCTAACAATAAACTTGCGTTACTTGGATCGTTTTTAATTATTGCCCTAGACCTATATTTCATTACGGTATTTCATTACGATTTGAACAGTTTAATACTCATCCTAGGAGCACGTTTGTAGGCTATAGCTTTTTGATGATTACTGGATAACTATTTTTTTTCAAAGCATTTTAATTAATCTATATGACTTAAAACTTTCAAAATACACACCTATTGCATATTTAAATGATCACGAATTACCAACGGTTACTGCAATAGTAACTACTTATAATTAAGACAAACAGTTGCGGGACAGGTTAATGAGTTTAGGTCAAAGCAATTACCAAAAAGAAAACTGCAATTATTAGCCATAGATGACGGAAGTTTAGATAATAACTGGGCATGGAGATTAAAGGTAAAAGACAAATTTAGGTGATCGGTTAAGCATATATAAACAACAAACAAAGATAAACGTCATGCCTTGTACCGTGGAATCAATTTAGGCACAGGAGGTATATTTGTTATGTTAATTAGTGACTCAATTGTAACAGAAGATACACTTAGAAATTTGGTGAGTCCATTTGAAAATAATGATAAATGTGGTGCTGTTGCAGGAAATATTCTTTGGATATCGCTACGATATAAAGGAAACACTTTGGGCATATTCTTATAGTATTTTTTATACGTTTGGATTGTTCTTGATAACACCATATGCTATAGCGACTGCTAGCAGAAGATGATGACTAACGCGTGGATTGGATGAGAAAACGTGTTCCATACAAATCATTGCGTTCCATCACGTACATTGGTTATTACGAGTTTCATTTGGATGTTTAAAAACCAACCTATTTAATCCCTAAGTCATTTAAAGTTTAATTTAAATATAGTAGTTCTAAAAACGTAATTAATCTATAGCATAGTAATAATGTATCTCTAAATTTTCGACTAGGATTGGAATACATTTTGGTTGTTCAATTTTAGATTAATTAAGAATTTCGCGTCAATAACTAAATAGAACCTATATCCCTAAATATTGATTATCACGGATAAATTTTCTCAGTGAACACTAGCATTGAATACACCCGTCAATACTAATGAAGAACTAAATGCTTGTATATCTCATAAATTTTCACTATTTTATTAGGTATGATACAAGCAGATAAAGAAAAATACAGAGACATT
This sequence comes from Psychroserpens sp., assembly GCA_034111845.1. GTDB lineage: Bacteria > Bacteroidota > Bacteroidia > Flavobacteriales > Flavobacteriaceae > Psychroserpens. The sequence goes on from JAWUWM010000004.1 coordinate 6,310, forward strand.
TTAGAAAATTCAGTTGAATATCTAGAGCAGCACGGTTTTGAAAATATTAAAGCAGATACTAAAGGCTATGAAACACCAAAATCTTATTCTAAAAAAGGTAGTGACATCTCTATAACTCCAGATATTGTTGCTACTAAAGAAGGTAAAAAACACTATTTTGATATTAGTCTAAAGAGTGAAAAACCCAAACTATTAAAATCTAAATGGCTTTTTCTTAATACGCTAACTGCTTTGAAGTCTTCACATTTCAGATTAATAACCACTAGAGGTCATTATAAATTTACTACAGAAATGTTGCATGACATAAATCTTACCGACAAAAAATTAATTAAAATTTAATTTATTTCAGGTTTCTTGTAACATTTTGAATACGTATTACGTATAACAATATAGAATAATACATGTACCCAAATTAAAAGCACAGAATTAGATGAGACAACTTAAGATCACAAAGCAGGTTACTAATAGAGAAACCGCATCTTTAGATAAATATTTACAAGAAATTGGAAAAGTTGATTTAATTACTGCAGATGAAGAAGTTGAATTAGCACAACGTATAAAAGCAGGAGACCAATTAGCATTAGAAGAATTAACTAAAGCTAATTTACGTTTCGTAGTATCGGTTGCAAAACAATATCAAAATCAAGGCTTAACGTTACCCGATTTAATCAATGAAGGTAATTTAGGTTTAATCAAAGCTGCGCAACGTTTTGATGAAACTCGTGGTTTTAAATTCATTTCTTATGCTGTATGGGGGATTCGGCAATCTATTCTTCAGGCACTTGCTGAACAATCACGTATTGTGCGTCTCCCTTTAAATAAGATTGGGTCTATCAACAAAATAAATAAAACCTTTGCATTTTTAGAACAAAGTCATGAGCGACCTCCAAGTCCAGAAGAGATTGCTAAAGAATTAGACATGACAATTAACGATGTTAAGGAGTCACTAAAAAATTCTGGTCGTCATGTATCAATGGATGCGCCATTAGTTCAAGGAGAGGACTCAAACCTATACGACGTACTGCGAAGTAGTGAGTCTCCAAATCCAGATAGAGACTTATTACATGAATCTTTACGTACAGAAATTCAACGTGCATTAGAAACGTTAACACCTCGTGAAGCTGATGTCGTTAGATTATATTTTGGACTTGGTAATGAGCACCCAATGACCCTAGAAGAAATAGGAGAAACATTTGATCTAACTCGTGAACGTGTAAGACAAATTAAAGAAAAAGCAATTCGCAGATTAAAACATACTTCACGAAGTAAAATATTAAAAACATATTTAGGTTAGTAATACTAAAATATTACTGTTAAATTGCGATAACAACAGTTACAATATATAACTGTTCGTTTTTTGATTGATGAAAGAACCCAGAGCTGATTACTCTGGGTTCACTTTTTCTAATACTATCGACTACTGTAAATATTCTCTTTAATTTTTTCTTCTAAAATTGACGCACTAGAATTCTCTATCTTTTAATAGACATCCATAAAAAACTTGATTTTTTAAGTATATTTGAAACTTATAGTTTAAGATAACAATATGGCTCAAAAATTAATTGCTCCTTCAATGCTCGCTGCCGATTTTGGCAACCTTCAACGTGATGTCGAAATGGTAAACAACAGTGAAGCAGATTGGTTTCACATTGATGTTATGGATGGTCACTTTGTTCCAAACATCTCCTATGGATTCCCTGTCATTGCAGCTATTAAAAAATATGCAACAAAACCCTTGGATGTGCATTTAATGATAGAAAAACCCGAGCGTTATATTGAAGAATTTGCAAAAGTGGGTGCAGATATTATTACTGTGCATCATGAATCTACAGTACATTTACACAGAACATTGAGGCAAATTAAAGATGCAGGCTGTAAAGCGGGTATCGTGCTTAACTTAACAACACCAGTTTCTGTTCTTGAAGACATCTTACCAGAGTGTTACATGATTCTATTAATGTCTATTAATCCAGGTTTTGGTGGACAAAAATTTGAAGACATCACTTATAACCGTGTTAGAAAATTACGTGCTATGATCAATGAGCAAGGTCTAAATACACGCATAGAAATAGATGGTGGTGTTACTAACAAAAACATCAAACGTTTAGCAGATGCTGGTGCCGATGCCTTTGTTGCAGGTAGTCATGTTTTTAAAAGCGACAACCAGATAGCAACCATCAAAAATTTAAAAGAATTAGCTAATAGTTAGTTCTTAGTTCCATAGCCATAATTATAACCATAGTTATAGCCATATGATTTATTGTGTCCAACTCCGTTGAGCACATAGGCCATATTTTTAAGTTTCCCAGACTCTGATAAATCCTTAGAAAATGCTAGGAGTTTCTTCTCAGTAAAATTAGCTCTCGCTATATACACGGTCACGTCTGCGAGACTTGAAATTAACATGGTATCTGTAACCAAAATTGTTGGCGCTGTATCTACTACAACATAATCATAAACGCCTCTAGCCTCTTCAATAAGATCTTTAAATCTTCCGTTTGTTAATAAACTCGAAGGATTAGGAGGAATACTTCCAGATAATAATATATCATGATTAGGATGTTTATCAAACCCCTTAACTAGATGATTTCTCCAATCAAAAGAAGGCTCATGCAAGTAGTTAGACAAACCTGCTTTATTTTTATCAGATTTAATCTGAGCATGTATTTGAGGGTTTCTTAAATCGGCACCAATAAGTAACACTTTTTTATTGAGACTCGCCAAGGCAAGCGATAAATTTATACTGATATATGTCTTTCCTTCACCTTTTATTGTTGACGTACAATAGATAACCCTACCTCTATTATCTTCGGAAACAGGCAGCATATAATTCACATTAGAACTTAAAATTCTAAAAGATTCAGCAAGCGTAGATCTGTCGTTAGGATTATCAAAAAATAAACCCACTTTATTTTTAATATCTGGGATTTCACCAATAATGGGATTTACTCTATTCATTTTAGTAATATCCTCCTTACCGTGGAGCTTTGTATCCATCATAAACAACAAATACAACAATCCAAAAGGCACTAGAAGTCCACCTAAAATTGCTCCCGCAAACACGATATTAGATTTAGGCGAAATAGGACCAGAATTTGATAAAGCATAATCTACAACCTTAATAGAAGGCTCCGTTATAGCTATATTAATATAAGCTTCCTCTCTTTTTTGGAGTAGAAGTACATATAAGCTTTCCTTAATACTACGTTGACGCTCTATAGATCTTAATAATTTTTCTTTTTCTGGAATTCTAGATACCTGACCTGTAACCTGTCTATTTCTATCTTTCAATTGACTTTGGGAAACCTCTAACTGCTGGTAATACGAATTCAATGACGTGGTCATATTCTTTCGTAAATCTATAATAGTAGAATTCAAAATTTTAACCGATGGGTTATTTTCGCCTGCACTAACTCCAAATTTTTGTCGTTCAAGTACCGCTGTATTGTATTGATTTATAAGTCCGTTGATATTTCCACTATCAATGCCTATATTTTCAGGTAACAAATCACCACTTGAAGTTTTATTTAATCCATCACGAAGTAATTCTGCTAAGGCCAACTGGCTCTCAATTTGGAATACCTCCTCGTTAGATTGCGTTCTCAATTGCATACCTAGTTGCGCATCTGTTGCTAAGTCTATTAAATTATTATCCTCCTTAAAATCTTTGCGATCCACTTCTATAGAGTCCAACTCTGTTGCTAAAAACTCAAAGCGTTCATCAATAAAAACAATTGTACGCTTAGATATAAGGATTCTATCATTGATTCCATCTTGATCAAAAACGCTCATTAGCGTATCCAAGATTTGCTCAGAACGTTCTTTACTCTGACCTTTCATTGATAATTCTAATAAATCACTCTGCTCACCAACCGGCTCTATTTTTATACCAGAACGTAACCCCAAAGTTGCGCTTTTTAAGGACCCAAAATGGATTATAAATGTTTTACCAACACTATTTTTTAATTCTTTTTTAGAATTTATTACAATGTTAAATGGGAGATTATGATTGGTTTCAAAGCTATTGTGATTAGGTATTGAAAACAACTTATCCGTCTTAAGATTGGTCACTTCAAATCTGTCATTCTCTACCTTAATATTATAAGACATAGAACGCGTTATACTGTCTGCTTTAACAATTTGGTCATAATAAAAAGGAAGCACACCAATCTGAGTCGTTTGAATGGTCCCTTCCTGAAAAAACCGCGTGTTTAATTGTAATTTTTTAGCTACTTTTTCAAGTAATAAAAACGATTTTAAAATCTCAATTTCGTTTTCTAGATTAATATTAACTCGCTTAAACACAAATGCCGATGAGGGTAATTCTAGACCTTCAGATTCATCTAAAATTTTCATTTTAGATGAGGTTTGATAAATTCGAGGTGTGAATCTCAGATAGACATAGGCGCTACCCAAAGCAATTGCTAAGGTCACTAAAAACCAAGGCCAATATCTTAAGTATTTAAAAAGTTCTTGTTTTAAATCAATACTGTCCTCTTCAACAAATGCATTTTGGTTATTAAAAGAATTATCCATGTTATCGCGTTAATAAAACAGTTACAGTTAAAACTAGTGAGACAACAGTTAGTGCAGTCCCTATATTGCCAATATATCCAGCTTGTTTTACCCTAGGTTGATTAGGATTTACAATAATATTATCGTTGGGTTTTAAGAAATAAAACTCACTAGTCATAAAATCTGTAGATGTTAAATCAATATGTGAAATTACTCGACTTCCATTAACGTCCCTAGTTATTATGATGTCATCACGTTTACCATTGATCGTCAAATCACCAGCGTAGCCTAACGCTTGTAATATGGTAATATTTTGTTCTGTAAACGTAAATGTGCCTGGAGAATTGACCTCACCTAAAACGGTTACCTTAGCATTTACTAGGCGTACTAAAACCATAGGATTTTTTAAATAATCACCGTCTTCTAAAATTCGCTTGATTTTTGTCTCAATTTGATCAGTAGTCAAATTATTAACCTCAATTTTTCCAACATTTGGAAAATTAATGGTACTCTCATCGCTAACCAAATAACCGTCTAACTTTAAAAGCTCTACTGAATTCTGTACTGCAGTTCCAGCATTCCCTCTATTATAAGGTATTGCAGCTTCGGGCACTAAAGTCTCTACTGTAATCTTTAAAATATCATTGGGCTGAATTGTAGGTGTCTGATAGTCAATTTGAGTTTGAGTATTTTCATTAGCATCCTGAAGATAAAGAATATCTTTTTTAGATGCACAAGACATCACTACAATTAGTAAAAGTATACCTAAAAATCTATTTTTCATAAAGGGCCACATTAAGAGCATGCAAATATAGAATTTTTATAACAATCTAGAGGTATGGAAGCCTGATTAGCTGTAATACAAAAGACTAGTCTTGTACTTTTTTAGTCGATAACAACAACTTTCGTTTAATAATTATAGGAATATAAATCAAAATAGAACCATAAACCAGTAAGAGCCCTATTTGGGTATTCAAATTTAAATGCAATATATTTATAGCAATCAAAGCTGTAAAAAGATTTATCAAAACGATAGAAAACGTTGTTTCTTTATGACTAAATCCAGCTTGTATAAATCGGTGATGAATATGATTCTTATCTGCTTTAAATGGGCTTGTTTTTAAAACAAAAACACGAATAAAAAATATTCTAAAGGTATCCATCAATGGGTAAAACAAAACAGCTAATGCTAGCGCAGGAGATGCTCTATGGTAACTAGAACTGACATCAATTTGAGATTGTGAAATAAAACTAATTGTAAAAAAAGCTATTAAAAAGCCAACAATCATAGACCCAGTATCTCCCATAAATATTTTAAATCTGTCAGAAAAATTAAATCGAAGAAATGCCAATAAGGCCCCAAATAATGCTACAGAAATCGTTGCCAAACTAAGTGCACCAGAATTATAAAACAAAACTGTATACACGACACTTATCAACATGGCAACACTTCCTGCGAGACCATCAACACCATCAATAAGATTGTAGGCATTAATAACAAGTATGTAAACAAACAGGGTGAAAAATATAGAAATCCAATACGGTAAGACATCAATATCAAAAATATTTGAAAGCCCTATAATTCTTGTGTCTGTAAAAACAATCAATAACAAAGCTGCAAAAATTTGACCTAAAAATTTACTTTTAGGAGATAAGACTGTTAAATCATCTTTTAAGCCCAGAAAAAACAATATGGTTATCCCGCCCATTACGAGCAACAATACTTTCGTATTTAGCATAGCACCAATGATTGTCATAACGACTACAAGGCTAAAGAAAATACCAATTCCCCCTAACGTAGGTGTACGCTTAGAATGTAGACTTCTACTATCGGGCTCATCCATTAAGTGCTTCCTATTAGCGACGTATAATATGGTAGGAAAGGTATAAAATGCAATTAAAAAGGCCAGCAAAAAAGCACCGCTTAACCACAAAATAGAATAATTTTCTGGACTAAAATTGTCAAGTAAATTCTTAATCATAAAGCGTCAATAGAGTTTAATAGCACACAGTTAATAGCACGTGCAAGTTACAAAATAAATAAGTACAGATGAACTTAAATAAAAAATTGATGAACTAAAACATATACTAATCAATGATTAATGTCCTCATAATGATGTATTAATACTTTTAATAATGCGCGTGGCAGTATTACCATCCCAAAGCGGAATATCCTGTCCTTGCTTCCAGTTGCCAGCAAACAAACGCTCTAAATAGGGCTTAAGATACTTTGGATTGGTTCCAACAAGTTCATTGGTCCCAAGCGTTATCGTTTCTGGTCGTTCTGTATTATCTCTAAGCGTTAAACAAGGCACTCGCATTACAGAAGCCTCCTCGGTTATTCCGCCAGAATCTGTGATAACAGCCTTAGCACGTTCTACAAGATAATTAAATTCTAAGTAACTTAATGGCTCAATAGTATGAAGTCTTGGGTGGCTAATTTTAAGTCGCTCTAAAATTTTTGCTGTTCTAGGATGCACAGGAAATACTAATGGCAAATCTTCAGTATGTGTAATAATCTCATCAATCATATCCTTTAATTGCGACTCTTCATCAACATTTGCAGGTCTATGCAAGGTCATTACGATATAATTACCTTCGGAAAGTTTAAGATCGTTCCATACTTGAGGTTGTTTAAAATTTGGTCTTTGTTTTAACAAGGTGTCGATCATCGTATTTCCGACGAAAAAAATCTTATCCTCAGAAACACCGCTCTTTTTTAAATTATTGTTTGCAGTTTCCGAAGTTGTAAAAAAGTAATTCGTAATACTATCTGTCACCAACCTATTGATTTCTTCCGGCATAGACCAATCATCAGATCTAATTCCGCCTTCAACATGCGCCACTTTGGTATGTAATTTTTGAGCTACCAACGCACAAGCCATTGTTGATGTCACATCACCAACAACTAACACTAAATCTGCTGGATTCGCCATTAATTCCTTTTCAAAATTGATCATGATGTTAGCCGTTTGCTCTGCCTGTGTCCCTCCACTGCATTCTAAATTCATATGTGGTTCGGGGATTTCTAATTGCTCAAAAAAACTTCCAGACATATTCTTATCATAATGCTGTCCCGTATGAACCAATCTATAGTCTATTGATACACCTTCTTTTTTTGATTTTTGAATCGCATGAATAATCGGTGCAATCTTCATGAAATTAGGTCGAGCACCTGCAATTATAGTAATCTTATACATATTGAATTATAATTTTAAAAGCGTATTAATAACGATTTAAATGCAAATTAACAAAAAAACGTACTAAATGGATTTGACGCTTAATTCTTGATGGTTGGCTTAGCAATCGATAGGTCCATTCCATATTGTTTTTCACCCACCATTCTGGTGCGCGTTTTACATGACCAGTATAGACATCAAAGCTTCCGCCTAAACCCTGATAAACTGCTTGATGTGATTTTTGAATGCGTTCCATTACGTTTTCTTGTTTTGGAGACCCCATTGCAACGAAAACAACATCTGGATTATGTTTTTTAATATCTTCAATCAACGCAAGTTCTTCGGCTTCCGTTTTAACATAACCATTTCTATAGTTACAAATAGTAATGCCTTTAAAATCTGCATTTAATTTAGCCACGGTATCTTCTATAATCTCTTGCTTTCCTCCTACCAAATAAAACGATTTTGTCTTATAGTAATGAGAAACCATGTCCAACCACAATTCACAACCCGGAATTTTAACAACATTTTTAGCTCCTTTTTTTTGTAAAGCCCAAACTGCTCCAATACCATCTGGATACCCCAAATTTCTATTAATGAGCGCACGACTATCATCTGTTGCATGTAATATTTTTTCAGCATTTACAGCCACCATAATTTTATGATGATCAAAGGCATATTTCATTAATTCTTGTCTAGACGTGGGAGCAAAAGTCATCACGCCATTTAGTGATTTAGCTTCCATGAGTTGTTGATTTTGTTTCTAGTAAAAAATGAGACATTGCATTAAACATAAAGGCATTACTCCATCTCATATATGATATTTTTGAACTCATACCTTTTTTTAATTGGTAGTAAAAATAGCCCTTTTTATGTTGCATATTAGTAACCGTCCAATCCAAAACTTGAGTCATTAACGCTTCATTGTCTTTAAATGCATTAAGTTTTGATAAGGTCACAATAACCTGTGCAGGACAATGAATATCTATGGGATAGGTTTTATTGTGATAGTATTTTGGCATCCCATCGGCTTCAAAAAAATGCTGTAGATAATAATCTGTTCCCTTTTTTATATACTTCTGAAATGTAAAATCTTCAGTATTTTGCTGGTACGTTTCAATGGCATCCAAATTAAACCCCGTATGGAAACTGTCTTTCCATGACTGCACTGGCAACAATCCATAAATCCAAGACCCATCGGCTTCTTGTAAATCACAAGCTGCCACCACTGCTTGTTTTGCTAAATTTGCATGCTCTTGATTTTTGGTATACTTATAAGAATAGCTTAAAATCTTTGCGCCTAACAACGAGGCGTTAATTACGGTATTATTACCATCTTTTATACTATAAGAAAAGATAAGACCTTTTCCATGTGGTGTTCTTGACAAATCCTTAGTCACAAAATCTGCAGCCGATAACGTGTCTTTCAAAACCGTTTCATCTTTGGTGATTTCATAACTCTCTAATAAAGCCTCAACACTAAAACATGTTGCAACTACGGTTGGTGTGTGCTTTTCAAACAAAAACAGACGTCTTGCTTGCCAATCAAAATTATAACCCCAACAAGAACCAGAATACCCTTTAGAGCGAAGACTTAACAGCAATGAAGTGACTTCTTTTACTTTACTAAGTAATTCTTCCTGTGTGCCAAAATCGTCGCAACCACTTTGCGCTAACTTATATAATTTGCAATAGCCTAACAGAAATAATGCAACACCTTTAGCATTATGTTCTTTGGGAACTAATAATAGCTTCCTAAAATTTATAGGACTTCTTTTAAACCCTTGAATCCATGCTAATCGTGCTAAATCCCAATGCCTAAAAGGTAAAGCCTGAAACACCTTGGAGTTCATCCCATCATAGGGATCCCAACCTTTATAGCTCTCGGTTTCACAGTATGATTTGAGTTTTAAAAAACTGGTATCTATTTTAGATTTCAACTTGCTCACCACCACGTTTTATAGATTCTAATACTTTAAATGACGCTTTAGTTACCGCAACAACCTCCTCAAATGAAATAGGTGCTTTTCCGTTTTCTAATAATCCGTTAACGAAAGCTGCCACCATTTCTTTTTGTCCTTTATTTTGATTAAACAGCTTGTCTTTGCTTGGTTTCCCTTTTCCGAAGATGGTCAACTTTTTGAAATCATCTAAAGTAGCCGACATACCTGCTGAAAACACCTCAACATACTCTTTGGTCATGGATTTTGATCCGTTAGCATAATACCCCACCACGCCAGAAGAGCCATTTTCAAACTGGATTAAAATGTTAAGGGTATCGTTCAATTGATTTGCATCTGGTAATGCAGTTGCTGAGACTTTTATTGGTAAACTTCCGTTGAGAAAGGTGAGGTAGTCAATAAAATGACAAACTTCACCTAAAACGCGTCCGCCTCCTATTTCTAAATCCTGAATCCAATTATCTCCAGGAATTGCGCCTGCATTAATTCTATAAATCATAGTCATTGGATGATCTCCAATAGCCTTTTTTAATTTTGTAGTTAATGGCGAAAAACGTCTATTAAAGCCAACCATTACTGCTTTATTAGCTTTGGATTGCGCTTCGATTATAGCTTCTAATTCAGACTCTAAAAGGCATAATGGTTTTTCTACAAATACATTTTTATTAGCTTCTAAACTTTTTAAAACATAAGGTCCATGCGAGTCATGACGCGTGGCCACAAATACTGTATTTGTTTTATCGTTTAGAACATCTGCCTCTTCTGTAGCACAAAATTGAAAATTAAATTTCTCAGCTACACGCTTAGATGTCGTTCCTGTATTGGTAAGCACACCTATTCGACCAACTTCTGCAGTTTCAGGAATATTTGGCAAGAGGTTACCTTGTGCATAGCTTCCTGCACCTATAAATGAAATGTTGATTTGTCCTAGTTTTTCAATTTCCGAAGTGGAAATTTTAGCTTTTGTAATTACTTTATCTGTATCATATTTTAAAGCGATCCCAGTAAATGGTTCTGCTTTAGACACCACGAGATCAAAGGCAGATTTTGCGTCTTCAAACTCAAACTCATGCGTCGTTAAATAGTCAATATTGATGCGATTGGTAGCGATTAAATTTTGAAACGCTTCCATATTTCGTTTTTCGGTCCAACGTACGTAAGGTAATGGGTAATCAATACCTTTTTCTTCGTAATTTAAATCATAACGTCCAGGTCCATAAGAACAGGCCATCTTTAATTCTAATTCTTTACGATACCAAAATGGATCCCGATCAAAACCTGTTGGTACTGCACCTAAAACGACTACAGTGCCCTTTTTGCGTGCAATAGCTCCTGCAAAATTGATAGGATCTAAACTAGAGGTTGCAGCTGCAATAA
>JAWUWM010000005.1:0-19469 GCA_034111845.1 Psychroserpens sp.
TTTATTTTTAGAGTGATTGTTTTTCCGGAGACTTTACTTTTTTTGAGTCGCTTAGCAACTTCTTCCGCAATATGATCTAGTTTTTCTAGCATGAAAATTTCTGAAGATAAATTTTCACTAAATGTACGTTCAGAAGCGAGCGATTTTCTAATTCGGTTGGGCTTGACTTCACTATTGTGTATGCCTCTAACAACGTGATAATAGTAAGTTCCTGATTTCCCAAAGTTATCGTCGAGGTATTCTAATGATTTTCCTTTTAAATCTTGACCGGTAAAAATCCCTTTTTGATACATTTTTTCTGCAGTGACTTTACCAACACCATAAAACTTTCTAATATCTAAGTCTTCCAAAAACTGAAGTACCTCTTCGGGATTCACTGTTTTTTGTCCGTTTGGTTTGTTATAATCACTCGCTACTTTGGCAATAAACTTATTGATAGAAATTCCTGCAGAAGCGGTTAAACCTACCTCATTAAAAATGCGAGCTCTAATTTCTTGAGCCAATAAGGAAGCACTTGGATTCCCTTTTTTGTTATCAGTAACATCAAGATAGGCTTCATCGAGTGATAACGGTTCTACGAGATCTGTGTAATCATAAAAAATTTTTCGCACTTTTTGAGAGATCTCTTTATAACGATCAAAATCTGTTCGTACGAAAATAAGATGAGGACATAACTTAATTGCCAATCGTCCAGACATCGCGCTTTTTACACCAAATTTTCGTGCTTCATAACTTGCAGCACTTATAACGCCTCGAGTTCCGCCACCGCCAACAGCAATTGCTTTGCCTTTAAGAGTTGGATCATCCATTTCTGCTACAGATGCATAAAACGCATCCATATCCACATGAATAATCTTTCTAATTGGTAAATCACTAAGCATAAAGCAAATTTATAATATCTTTGATTTAATCGACGCTTCATTTATGAAACTTATATACACTCTCTTAGGATTAACTGTTTTATTACTTATTTGGTCTGCTATTAACCCGTTTGAATACTTTACATGGTTTTTAGAGGTTTTACCAGCAGTAATTGGTGTTTTGGTTCTGATATTCACATTTAAAAAGTTTCGATTTACGAATTTTGTTTATGTGCTCATATTTTTTCATTGCGTCATCTTAATTGTTGGTGGACACTATACCTATGTAGAAGTTCCGTTATTTGACTGGATGCAAGAGACTTTTAATAAAACCAGAAACAATTATGATAAGGTAGGTCATTTTGCTCAAGGTCTTGTACCTGCAATGATTGCGAGAGAATTATTAGGTCGTAAAAAAGTTATAAATTCTAATAGCTGGCTCAACTTTGTTGTGGTTTGTATAGCTATGGCAATAAGCGTTGCTTATGAATTTATAGAATGGGCAGTGTCCCTTGGTACTGGAGAGGGTGGAGATTCTTTTTTGGGAACTCAAGGCTATATTTGGGATACACAATCTGATATGTTGTACGCGACCATTGGAGCAATTTTGACTTTGATTATCTTTGGGGAATATCATAGGAGTCAGATAAACAAATTAATGTCTAATTAATAAGATTCCCGTTTTCACGGGAACTAAAGATGATAGAAATAGAACGTAAATTTTTAGTCACTTCGGAGGGGTTTAAAAAGCAATCTTTTAAACACACAAGAATCATCCAAGGCTTTTTAAATACCAATCCAGATAGAACGGTTAGAGTTAGGTTAAAAGGAGATAGCGGTTACTTAACAGTAAAAGGAAAATCAACTAACGATGGTTTATCTCGTTTTGAATGGGAAAACAATATTTCAAAACTAGATGCCGAAGCGCTTTTGCAATTATGCGAAAAAGGCGTGATTGATAAAATTAGATATGAAATAAATGTGGGAGAACATGTATTTGAAGTCGATGTGTTTTCCGAAGAAAATGACGGATTAATAGTTGCTGAGGTTGAATTAAATCACGAAGATGAACCTTTTGAAATGCCAATGTGGTTAGGAAAAGAAGTCACAGGTGAAACCCGTTATTATAATTCTCAATTGAGCCAACACCCTTTTAAAACATGGTAATTAATTGGTTTATACTTTTCAACTCGGCACACAATATTTAAACCAGTTCATAAAAAAAACCACTCATATGAGTGGTTTTATTTTATGTAGCTTAAGTTAAATGTTCTTAACGCAACAATCTTTTTTACAATCGGCTGCACAAGCCATTTTTTCAGCCTCCGTTTTATTTGCACATTTCGCTTTACATGCAGCTTTTTCAGCTTCTGTTTTATTAGCGCAATCTCCTTTACACTTGTGCTTTTCAGAAGAGAAAGACGTTACAGTTTTCATATCTTTTACTTTATAAGTATCTCCTGCCTTTGCAACAGCTTCTTCTAAGGTTTTTGGAGTTACCATGGCTTCATCGTACTCTACCATTGCTATTTCGTTGTCAAAATCTACTTTTGCAGTTTTAACACCATCCATTTTAGCAATCTTTTTCTCGATGGTCTTAGCGCAACCCATAGCACATGTCATTCCTTCAATGCCAAATTCCGCTTTAGCGTATGTCGCATTAGGATCTAATTTTTTGGTAGCATTTGCGTTTATCGCTGATGTTGTTTCAACAATTTTCACTTCAGGTTCTTTATCGCTTTTACAAGCAATAACCGATACTGAAATTAATGCAATAGCTAATATATTTTTCAATGTATTCATAATGATATGTCATAAATGTTCAAACAAACTTAGTAAATATTGCTGTTTCCTGCATGAAAATTAACGAATTTTGTGAATTAGTTAATAGAACTTATGAATGATACTAATAAAAAATGGCTATTTCTGCTGATTCTATCAGTGATTTGGGGAAGCTCATTTATCTTAATAAAAAAATCCTTATTAGGTTTAACACCTTATCAATTAGGTGCATTACGAACTATTATTACTGGTTTGTTTCTATTTTCAGTAGGACTAAAAAGTTTAAAATCTATTAAAAAAGAAGAATGGAAATGGGTGGTGATATCGGGTTTTTTAGGCTCATTTATACCTGCCTTTTTGTTCGCTATTGCAGAAACTGAAATTGATAGTGCTATCACTTCAATTCTTAATTCTTTGGTGCCTTTAAATGCCATTTTATTGGGCTTCGCTATTTTTAAAATAGGGTTTACTAAACGTCAATTTGTAGGAGTCATTATTGGTTTTATTGGGACAAGTATATTAATCTTAAAAGGCGCAGATTTAAATCCAGATCAAAATTATCTATACGCTGGTTTTGTTATTATTTCTACAGTTATGTACGCACTTAATGTAAACATCATTAAAAAGTATCTTCAAAATGTAAAACCTTTGAGCATTGCAGCAGGTAATTATGTGGCAATTATGATTCCAGCCATCGTTATATTATTATTTACAGATTTCTTTTCTCAAAACACGTATTCAAATCCAGACTTTAAAATGTCAATGGTTTATGTTGTTATTTTATCTTTCTTCGGAACTGCGCTCGCCAAAGTTATATTCAATACTTTGGTACAGATATCTACACCTGTTTTTGCATCTTCAGTGACTTATTTAATGCCAATTGTTGCGTTGACTTGGGGTTTATTGGATGGCGAAACTTTTGGACCTTTGCAGTTTGTTGCTAGTGTGATTATTTTGTTAGGGGTTTATTTGGCTAATAAAAAAAAGAAATAAAAAAATCCGAAGTAATTATTACTTCGGATTTTCCTAAAAAAAATGTGTACTAAGCTTATTTAAAATCTGCTTCTGTAACACCATCATTCAATTTAATATCTGTAAAATTAAAAGTTACAACCTGTGGTCCAGCAGTAATTTTCTGTGTAAATGGCATCATAACACCACTTACATCTTTATAATTTGAAAATTCCTCAGTTGAAGTTATTTGTTGTCCTTGTGCCTCTGAGGTAGATACTGTACGTACTAAAAATCCAGATTCTGTATTATAGAATCTATGAGATACTTTATCTCCTTTAGTTACTTTTACCTTGTAGGCATCTGCACCATCGACAGGTACAATAGCTTCAAGTTCTAAAGATACTGGATCAAGATAAAGTTCTGGAAATAGTCCTTTTTCAGATTGCTTTTCGCTAAGTTGATCTTCAGTCATTGGTGTTTGTTGACCTTGCTGTTCTTGATAACCAGTTGCACCGTCAAATTTTTGTTTCATAACCGTCCCCATGCCTTCAATAGTCATTTCCATTGAAACTTTGTTTGGAGCCATAGCTTTCATAATTGCAGTTGGTTTAAAAGGAGCACCTTGTATTGTAACATCTGCATTACTTACTACAGACTTAACCGTATTAAGATTGTCTTTACCACCTACAGCTTTTATGTAGTTACTCATAATTGTTTCGGCAGTCACTCCTGCAGGAATCTCTTTAGAGAATACAGGTTTCTCAACTTTATTTGCATATTTGTCATAATACATAATTGGAATTCCAGTTTTCTCAAGATTTTCTAAAACTTCACTTCCTTTACCAATAATAATAATTCTAGCATTTTCAGATTTCATGTATTTATTAGCTACACGTTTCACATCATCTGCAGTTACTGCATTTATTTTTTGTAAATAGTTCGTGTAGAAATCTTCAGGTAAATTATTACGCTTGATATTCAAAGCATAACTTGCTACTGTTTGAGGGCTCTCTAATCCCATAATAAAATTACCTACGTATTTAGCTTTAGCATCTTTAAGTACTTGAGGATCTACAGTTTCTGTTCTAAGACGATTAATCTCTTTCATGGTTTCAACGACAGCGCTATCTGTAACCATGTTTCTTACTTTTGCACCTGCACTAAAACTTCCAGCACCATATCTATTAGACCTCAATGAAGATCCAGCGCCATAAGTATAGCCTTTATCTTCACGAAGATTTTGAAATAAATATCCTGAAAAACCAGATCCCAAGATATCATTTGCCATTAAGGAGGCATGATAATCTTCATCACCCATTTTTAAATCTAAACTATTTTTTATTGCAATACTAGACTGTGATGCATTTGGTAAATCCACAAAATTAATTTGTGTGTATTGTGCATTTGGACTAACTACAGGAACTGTAATTGACACGTCAATAGATTGTTCCCAATCACTAAAATATTTTTTTACCTGTTTTTTTACAGTCTTTAAATCTACATCTCCAATAATAATTAAATACGCATTATTAGGGTTGAATTGTTCTTCATAAAATGCAACAGCATTACCAAAAGTTACATTGTTGACGCTTTCTTCAGTAACAAATTCTCCATAAGGGTGTTGTGTTCCATATAATAAAGCACTACCTACACGACCACTAATGGCATCGATGCTTTTTTCTTGGCTTTTAAGATTCTCTATTAACTTTTCTTTCTCCTTATCAAACTCTTCTTCGGTCAATAATGGATTTATAGCAGCATCAGCCATCAATTCCAATATTCTTTCTGAATATTTTGAAAGTGATCTTGCACCACCTCCATTGATACCTATGTTTACACTGGCGCCTAAAAAGTCTATTTCTTCATTAAAATCATCTTTAGAAATAGTTTTAGTCCCGTTTCCTAACATACTTCCAATAAGACTTTCTACACCAGCTTTTTCTCCAGTTGCAGTAGGTTTATTGTCAATAGTTAAAGAGTAAGTTACTCTTGGTAGTTTATGGTTCTCAACAACAAGTACTTTTAACCCATTTTTTAATTGAAATTCATTTGGAACTTCTAAAGAAATAGAAGGTTCTGGTCCTGCTTCTGGCTGTTTAGAGCGATCTAATTGTGCATTTACATTAATTACTGAGAGTAAGAACAGTAAAATAAATGCTGATAATTTAGTTTTCATATTATATAGTATTTTCATCTTATTGTTTGTCTGTTTGTGGTAAATACTCAATTTCTACACGTTGGTTCGAGCTTAAGTATTTTTTAGCGACCGCTTGTATATCCTCTCTAGTAATAGATCTGTATATTTCAATTTCTTTGTTAATTAAGTTTACATCTCCATACAATAAATAGTATGTAGCCAATGAACCTGCAATTCCTTCTATGCCAGAGTTGGCGTTTACAAATTGATTCTCAAATTGATTAATTAATTTTTGATGATCTCGTTCAGAGATTAATTCGTTTTGCATTTTAATTATTTCCTCATCCATTTCAGCTAATAGCGTGTCTAGAGTGACGTCACCTAATGGCAATGCAAATATTGCAAACATGTTATAATCTTTTTGCGGAATATTTATAGCACCTGCTTGTAAAGATTGTTTTTGTTGATCAACTAACTTTTTATAAAGCACAGAGCTTTTACCTCCACTTAAGTATGAAGAAATCATATCTAAAATATACGCATCTTTTGTTCCAAAACCAGGAGTTCTGTAGGCTGCAATGATAGCTGGGATTTGAATATTTTTATCGTATACCTTAGCTTTTTCTGTAACTGTAATTGGCTGTTCTTTAGGGAAATTTCTGGTAACGTCTGGTCCTCTTTTAACTTCGTTGAAGTATTTTTTAACCAACTCTTTTGTTTCGTTTTTGTCAATATCTCCAGCAACTATTAGTACAGCATTATTTGGACCATAGTAATCTTTAAAATACGTGTTAAATTCTTCTAACGTAGAAGCGTCTAAGTCTTCCATGTAGCCAATGTTAGGTTTATTATAAGGATGCACTTTAAACAGATTTGATCCTAAAGCTTCTTGGAATTTACCATAAGGCGACTCGTAACGTTGGCGTTTTTCTTCTTTAACGACTTCGTTTTGAGTATCGACACCCACTTGGTCAATTACAGGATGCAACATACGTTCAGATTCTAACCATAAGCCCAACTCTAACTTATTTGACGGGAATATGTCGTAATAATACGTTCTATCTTGAGATGTATTGGCATTTAAAGTACCACCATTAGCGAGAACTATCTTTGCAAATTCTCCACGCTCTATATTTTCTGTGCCTTCAAATAAAAGATGTTCAAAAAAGTGAGCGAAACCTGTGCGAGGTGTCTCTGCACTTCCTCCTGCATCTTTCCCGCCTACATTATACATTACTGATGTAATAATAACAGGAGCAGTGTTATCTTGATGAAGAATAACATGCAATCCATTGTCTAGATCAAATTCTTCAAATTCAACCTGCTGAGCTTTGGCAGAAAAGCCAATAAGCACCAAAGAGGTTAAAATTAATAGGTAGTTTTTCATTGTAATTTTTTTTTAATTAATTGTGATTTGTGTTAATTTTTTAAATATGTAATACAAGTGTAGCATTTTGTTAAAATGTTACATTAATCCTACAAAAATAATGAATACTATTACTTTTAGGATGCTTTTAACTGTAAAATATATCTTAAAATTTGATTTTAAAGGGCTTAAATTATAAGCTTTTACAACCCGATTTTAATATTTCCGCAGAAAAAAATGTAGCCAAAACATAGAATCTTTTTCAAAATGCTTGTATGGTTTGTAAATTAGGGAATTAGAATGTATATTTGCAACCGCTTTCTGAGGAGAAGGCATATATTTTAATAAACATAATTAATAAAAACGTTACGCTATGTACGCAATTGTAGAGATAGCAGGGCATCAATTTAAAGTTGAAAAAGACCAAAAAGTTTTTGTTAACCGTTTAGCAACAGAAGAAGGTAAGAAAGTAGATTTCGATAACGTTCTTTTAATTGGTGATGGTGACAATACAACTTTAGGCGCCCCAGCTATAGACGGAGCACTAGTAAGTGCAAAAGTCTTAAGACACCTTAAAGGTGACAAAGTAATAATCTTCAAAAAGAAAAGAAGAAAAGGTTATCGTGTAAAAAATGGACACAGACAATCTTTATCTGAAATCGTAATTGAAAGTATTACTACTTCAGGAGCTAAGAAGGCTGCTCCAAAAAAAGAAGTTAAAAAAACAGAAGCTAAGTCTGATGTTAAAGTTGAAGAGGGATCTCAGGACTTAAACAAAATGACGGTTGCTGAGTTAAGAGAAATGGCTAAAGCGAAAGAAATCGAAGGTACTTCTTCTATGAAGAAGGCTGATTTAATCGCTGCATTAAGCTAATTATTAACAATATAAAACCTTAAGACAATGGCTCATAAAAAAGGAGTAGGTAGTTCTAAAAATGGTAGAGAATCAGAATCAAAACGTTTAGGTGTTAAGATATTTGGTGGACAAGCTGCATTAGCTGGTAACATTATCGTTAGACAAAGAGGTAATACACATCACCCAGGTGAAAATGTGTATGGCGGAAAAGATCACACTTTACATGCTAAAGTAGATGGTTTAGTGAAATTCACAAAGAAGAGAGACAATAAGTCTTATATTTCTATTGAGCCTTTCGAAGCTTAATCGAATTTTACCTCATAGTATTGAAAAGCCCATTCTTATTGAGAATGGGCTTTTTGTTGTTTAAAGTTTATTCTTTATCGAGCAATAGAAGTTATAAGGTTAATCTACAATTTCCATTTTCTTTAATAAAAAACTTGCATTCATATTCTGGCAAATCCCTTTTTTGAAGGTGTAATCAAAATAAAGTTCGTCGTTAATAATTTCGGCATCGAAATAATAGTTTTTTACTTCGTTGAGTTCTTCTGAAATTTCACATAGACTTAAGTCGTGTGTCGCAATAATACCTGTGGCGTTTCCAGCCACTAGTTTCTCCACAAATTTTCTTGATCCGATAGCTTTATCCGTACTATTCGTCCCTTTTAAAATTTCATCGAGGATAATAAAGTAAGGTTCTTTGACTAGGGCATCTACTATAAACTTTAAGCGCGTTAATTCTGAAAAGAAGTAACTACTATCATCTGTTAACGAGTCGGTCGTTCTCATACTCGTAATGAGTTTTACAGGAGAATATGTACTTGAAGAGGCGCAAACTGGAAGTCCAACATTGGCCATAACAATATGTAAGGATATCGTTCTTAAGAAAGTGCTTTTCCCAGCCATATTAGCTCCTGTTACAATGAAAAATTCTTTATTTTTTATGGTGACATCACTATTTACCCGTTTTGTTTTATCTAATAATGGGTGGCCTAAATCTTTAGTATTTAATACTGCACTGTCCGTTGATATTTTTGGATACGTTTGTTCTTGATGATTAAATGCATAGTTTCCTAAACTGTTATAAGCATCAAAAAACGACACCACTTCAAACCAATCTTCTACTTTATCTGCATAGGTTGAAATCCATTGTTCAACGTTATAGGCATTCCTTATATCTAGTAATAAATAGCCATTACCAAGGATCGCTCCAAATAGATTGTTTCTATTGTCTAGTGCATCTAAACATTTCGAGAATTCTGAAAAAATTACGGATGCTTTCTTGTTCTCAGATTTAATTTTTCGCTGTTTCTCTTGTAATAGCAGAGATGTAAACGTTTCGTTTTCTATTTGTAATAATAATGAAGCGTATTGTCTAAAGGTATCTTTAGTTTTATCTGCATTGAGTGCTAAGATATTCACCTTTTTAAGAGATAACCCGGTAACTCCTAATCCTGCGAAAATCCAGTATCCAAAGAAACTAATCCCAATGATTTCGAAGATTGCTAAGGTCAATAATGAGACTGATATGAGGGCAAATAACCAAGTTACCAAAATCATTTGTTTTGGTATAAAAGTTTTATGTGTTTTTAGCCAGTTAATAATTGTTGGAGCTGGTGTTTCCGTTTCTATTAGACTTGAGGTTCCTGCATACAACTGTGTCCATTTGGTTTTGTTTGATAGCTCCTTAATGGCTTCTTGTCTATCTTCAATGTGAGATACATTATTTGCTTTTAAAGCATTTGCTAGTTGCGACTCACCTTCCGAAGAACGTGTTCTATTGATATACTGAAAAAAGGATCCTTTTCCGAAGAGATCAATATCCAAACTATAAAAATGAAGTGGATCTTGAAATAGCTCTCCTGTTGGTCTATGATGAAAATCACCAGATGCTATTTTTAGTTCCTCTTCATTAATATGTATTAAAGATTTATGAAGTGCTCGTTTCGCTTTTTTATTGGTGTATTTTGATAATAAAAATAAAAAGAGCGCTAATCCAAAAAAGCCTATTGCTAAAGCCATGTTCCAATTAGGTAGTACACTATAAATAGTGAATCCAGCAAGCAGAAATGTTGCTAATCGTAGCGTGCTATATAATAGTAATTGTTTTTTAATCGCACTAAGTTCGTTTTGATGCTTTTCTAGTTGTGTGTTATAAAATGATAGTGATTGATCCATAAATTAATTTAAGTTATAAAGAAACGAAAAAACCCAAGTCGTTACAACTTGGGCTTAAACATATTTATATTATAATGGGTTATATTAACCTTTTAATGATGCTGATAAGTATTCACGGTTTAAACGTGCAATGTTCTCTAAAGAAATTCCTTTAGGACATTCCACTTCGCAGGCTCCAGTATTTGTGCAGTTACCAAAACCTTCTTCATCCATCTGCTTTACCATATTTAGAACACGGTCTGTAGCCTCTACTTGACCTTGCGGTAATAAAGCGAATTGAGATACTTTTGCAGCTACAAATAGCATCGCACTTGAGTTTTTACAAGAGGCCACGCATGCACCGCAACCAATACAAGTTGCTGCAGAGAAAGCGTTATCTGCATCCTCCTTATTAATAGGAATAGTGTTCGCATCAATAGTGTTTCCTGAGGTATTTACAGAGATAAATCCACCTGCATGTTGGATACGATCAAAAGCAGTTCTATCAACAACTAAATCTTTAATTACAGGAAAAGCGTTTGCTCTCCATGGTTCAATAACTATAGTCTCACCATCTTTAAACGTACGCATGTGTAATTGACATGTGGTTATAAGACGATCTGGACCATGTGCTTCTCCATTGATATATAATGAACATGAACCGCAAATTCCTTCACGACAATCGTGATCAAAAGATACAGGTGCATCTCCTTTTTCTATTAACTCGTTATTTAAAACGTCTAACATCTCAAGAAAAGACATATCTGGAGATACGTTGCTGATTGGATAATCAACCATTTTTCCTTTATCGTTAGCGTTTTTTTGACGCCATATTTTTAACTTTAAATCCATAGCTCTTCTTTATTTGTAACTTCTTTCTTTCACTTTAATATTCTCGTACGCTAGTTCTTCTTTGTGAAGTACTGCGTCTTTTGGCTCTCCTTTATATTCCCAAGCAGAAACATATTGAAATTCTTTTCTACGCACAGCTTCTCCTTCAGGAGTTTGGTATTCCTCTCTAAAGTGACCACCAGCAGATTCTTCACGTTGCAAAGCATCTTTAGCGAATAATTCTCCTAGTTCAAGGAAATCTGCGACACGTCCAGCTTTAGCTAATTCTTCATTAAATTCATGCTCTGTACCAGGTACACGAACATCTTTCCAAAATTCTGCTCTAAGCTCTGAAATTTCAGTAATTGCAGATTTTAAATCTTCTGCGTTTCTTGCCATTCCACATTTGTCCCACATAATTTTACCTAAACGTCTGTGGAAATAATCTACAGAGTGCGTTCCGTTATTATTAATTAAGTGGTCTATATTTTTTCTTACTTCAGCTTCAGCTTCTTCAAATTCTATAGAATCAGTAGAAATTTGGCCTGTACGAATATCATCTGATAAATAGTCACCTATAGTATACGGTAAAACGAAATATCCATCGGCTAAACCTTGCATTAATGCAGATGCACCAAGTCTGTTGGCACCATGATCTGAGAAATTAGCTTCTCCAATGGCATATAATCCTGGGACGTTAGTCATTAGGTTATAATCTACCCAAAGTCCGCCCATTGTGTAATGAACCGCAGGATAAATCATCATTGGTGTCTCGTATGGATTTTCATCTACGATTTTCTCGTACATTTGGAATAAGTTTCCATATTTATTCTTAACAATGTCTTGTCCTAATTTTTTAACAAGCGCATCATCATTTTCATCTAACCCTTTAACATGAGCTTGCTCTTTTCCATAACGCATAAAAGCAGCAGCAAAGTCTAAGTAGACAGCTTCACCAGTTGCATTTACTCCAAAACCAGCATCACTGCGTTCTTTAGCAGCACGAGATGCCACATCACGAGGAACTAAGTTACCAAATGCAGGATAACGACGTTCTAAATAGTAGTCACGATCTTCTTCTGCAAGTTGTGTTGGTTTTAATGTTTTATTTTTTATTGCTTCAACATCTTTCAAATGTTTTGGAACCCAGATACGACCATCATTACGCAAAGACTCAGACATTAACGTTAGTTTAGACTGATGATCTCCCGAAACAGGAATACATGTTGGGTGAATTTGTGTATAACAAGGATTTGCAAAGTTAGCGCCACGCTTGTGAGCTTTCCAAGCTGCGGTTACATTAGATCCCATAGCGTTTGTAGATAAGAAGAATACATTACCATATCCACCAGTACCTAATACAACTGCATGAGCAGAATGTCTTTCTATTTCTCCGGTAATTAAGTTTCTTGTTATAATTCCTCTAGCCTTTCCATCAACTTTTACAACGTCCAACATTTCATGACGGTTGTACATCTTGATTTTACCACGACCTATTTGACGGTTCATGGCAGAATAAGCTCCCAATAATAATTGTTGTCCTGTTTGTCCCGCTGCATAGAATGTTCTTGAAACAAGAACACCTCCAAATGAACGGTTATCTAACAGTCCACCATATTCACGAGCAAAAGGAACACCTTGAGCAACGCATTGGTCAATAATATTGGCAGATACTTCTGCTAGACGATACACGTTTGCTTCACGAGAACGATAATCACCACCTTTTACGGTGTCATAGAATAATCTATAGGTGGAATCCCCATCACCTTGGTAATTTTTCGCTGCGTTAATTCCTCCTTGAGCTGCAATTGAGTGTGCACGTCTTGGAGAATCTTGGAAGCAAAATGCTTTTACATTATACCCAAGTTCTGCTAATGTTGCAGCAGCAGATCCACCAGCTAATCCAGTACCAACTACAATAACGTCAATGTTACGTTTGTTGGCAGGATTTACTAAATCGATGTTGTTTTTATAATTGGTCCATTTGTCTGCAATTGGACCTTGAGGTATTTTTGAATCTAAAGCCATAAAACGCTCTGTTTATTAATGATTAAAGTAATGAAACAATGCAATAAATATAAACCCTAAAGGAATTCCGATAGCGTAAACTTTACTAAAGCCTACTAATGCTTTCGTGTATTTATTGTTTGCTCCAACCGATTGGAATGCTGAGTTGAAACCGTGTAATAAATGTAGTGATAAGAATACAAAAGAGATAACATACAAAGCAACTCTCCATACATCTACAAATTTATGCTGTAAATGTTCCATATATCTATAACCGCTTTCTGCGTTATTTGGATCAATAAGACCAGACATATCACCATCAATAAATTTTATGTTTATTTCTGGAAACCAGAAGTCATAAAAATGAAGACCCATAAACCCTAGAATAGCTAAGCCACTCCAAATCATGTTTCTGCTCATCCAAGATGAATTTGCACCACCATTATTTTTAGCATAACTAATTTGTCTAGCGTTATTGTTTTTAATTTCTAAAACAAATCCCATGACAAAATGAAATACAACTCCAAATAACAAGATAGGCTGAGCAATAAATTGAACTGCCCAAAATGTTCCCATAAAATGAGAAGCGTCGTTAAAAAGATCTGCACTAAATACAGATAGGATATTAATTGCAAAATGTTGAAGTAAAAATACCATTAGGAACAATGCTGAAAGTGCCATGGCAAATTTTCTTCCAATAGACGAATTTAAAATTCCGCTCATTATAAAAGTAGTTAGTTAATTATTTATGTAGATAAAACTTTATGTGTAAAGGTAAGGCTCAGAGCCATGCTCAGCAAATTTTAGAATCTATTTTATTTATTTAGAATGGGTATAATTAAAAGTTGAATCTAGGGTTTACGATTGAGTTGTAGATGGAACCAAATTGGTAGCTAAATCCTACACTCACAAAGTAGTTATATCCTGATTGTAATTGTTGAAGCAGTAATTCTTCTAAGGATACATCTCCTGCAGGCAGGTTTATTTGATCTCTGGTTATTCTATAGTTTCCGCTAATATTGAAATTAAAACCTTTAAAAACACGAATATTAGCACCTAGAAAGAAGTCTAAATTATTAAGTGATGTGTCATGTAAAAATTGATTGAATGATGCTTCTCCATTAATATTACCCCATTCTTGACGAAAACTTCCGCCTAATAAAAAGGAGTGTTGAAACTGTAATTCTTTATCCTCACCAAATACAGAACGTTCGATGTAATCGTTAAAAACTAATCCATTGCGATAGGATAGAATTAGTGGTTTTTTAGCAGATTTTTGATATTCAAAAAAGTTGTATTCTATTGCTGGTCGTAATCTCCAAAATAAGTCAAAATTGCTAAAAGTTGAGGTGCCGATATTTCCGAAGAACCCATAAGACCAGTGATTATTAATGCTAATAACATCACTAATAGTAATAGATTTATTGTTGTTAATGGCAATAATATCTTCACCATCAAACGTGAATGTTGATCTATTTTCGCCAAAACGTGCTCTAAAGGAGAATTTGTTTTTTTCTGTAACACGTCTTGCTAATTAGTGTAAAAGGGTATTAGTTGCCAATACTAGGGATTAGCCATCTTAATCCCATTTTAAGTGCCTGCTCACCTACTTTTGGTTCATATTTACCGTTTGTGCACCTTTTGCGGTTGTTTCGTCACCTTCAAAAATAATTTCGCTGGTTCCTAAAGCTGTTGTCGCAGTTGGAGTGAATTCTATATAATTGGCGCTCATCTTATGTATTGTTGGAGATTGAGCAGCATTTCCTGAAGCGACAGATAGCTCTAAATTTCTTAAGCGTTCCTGACTTGGATCAAACTTGAATTTTATGATTAAATTAAAGGTATTAATTTGAGTTACGTCATCTTGATCATCTCCACAAGAAACAATTAAGCTTAATGCTAAAATAGATATTATTTTGAATAGTCTTATTAGTTTAAAGTTTTTAGTATGACTTGGAAACACCATGAATTATTTTACTTCAAAGGTTGTTTTTTCGTCACCAACCTCAATCGTATAAATTCCTTTTGGTGCGTAATGTTTGCCATTTTTCGAGGCATTAATGTCAATGCTGGTGTTTTCTTTGAGTAAAGCTTTTCGGCCTTTTTCAGTAATAGTCAAATCGTATGAGGTATAATTATAACCTATATCTGCTTTAATTGTCATTTCGTTTACTAGCGCTCCTTTTTTAGAATAAATTTTCATTGTTTTTTCTTCGGAAATATTAGAATAAAAAGTAACGTCTATTTCTGGTTCATAGGCATCAAACCACTTACTCCAAGCGTTTCCCCAACGTGAAGAGTAGCTTATATCATTACTTTTAAATAGCGTCGTGTTTTTAGCTTGCATTTGGTTGCTCATTTGTTGCAAAGGCGTAATATCTGTTTGGTAAATACTTCTACCATGTGTTCCAATTAACAAATGCTTTACTTCTGGTTGAAGTACAATGTCATGGACTGCAACATTTGGTAGTCCGTTGCTAAAGGCATCCCAACTTGTTCCGTTATTAAAAGATATATAAGCACCATTATCGGTTCCTAAATAGAGTATATTTTCATTTTCAAAATCTTCTCTTATCACATTAACTGGTGACGTAGGGATATTTGAACTAATATCTTTCCAAGTACTTCCAGAGTCTTCACTCATAAACACATAGACCTTAAAATCATCAAAGCGATATCCATTAAGAGTTGCATACACAAGTTCTTTTTTATGTTGCGATGCTACAATACGACTTACCCAGAGGTCTTTTGGTAATGTGGTTGAAATGTTTCTCCAATTGCCTCCACCGTCAGTTGTGACATGGATGAGACCATCATCACTACCTGTGTAGATTAAACCAAACTGAAAAGGAGATTCGCTAATCGTTGTTAATGTGCCGTACGCCACATTTCCTTTTTTACCACCATTGGTGAGGTCGCCAGAAATAGCTGTGAAATCTGTTCCTTGATTCATAGAACGCATAAGCTTATTGCCTCCTAAATACAGAATATCTTGGTTGTGAGACGAGAGTAAAATAGGTGTTTGCCAGTTAAAGCGGTAAGGTGTTTCGCCTAGTATATGCTTTGGTTGGATGTATGTTTGTTTGTTGGTTTTTAGGTTGAGTCTGTAGTAGTTTCCAAATTGGTAACCTGTGTAAACAATATTGTGATCTCTGTTATCAATTTGAATTTGCATACCGTCGCCACCCATGATACTTTTCCAAGGATATTGACCGCTTTGATGCCATGATTTGTTTTCGGGAGCACCAAAAGCACCTTTCCAAACACCATTATCTTGTAAGCCACCATACACATTGTAGGGTTGCTCATTATCTACATTTATGGCATAAAATTGACCAACCGAAGGTGAGTTGTTTTTAATCCAATTTTCACCATCATCATAGGTAATATTTACACCACCATCATTTCCATTAATAAGATGATTTGGATTTTTTGGATTGATCCAAAGTGCGTGATGATCTGCATGCACGTTTTCTGCGCTAATAGAGGTGAACGTTTTACCACCATCTTTAGATTTCACGATGGGAACACCGTAAATATAAATATTATCGACATTATTTGGAGCAACATAAATATGACCAAAGTAATACCCATAACTGTAGTAAATATCATCTAAATAATCCTCATGCATTTTTATCCAAGTGATACCGCCATCTGTACTTTTGTAAACTTCGGTTCCAATAACAGGTGTGTCAAATAACATAGAATTAGCATCTTCCAAATAGCTAGCGAGATCGCTTGGTTTTACGTTACCGCTTCTTACCATTTGCTTTACGTTTTCTGCTCTATATTTTTCTTGAAAACCATTCATTTTCAAATAGCCATTCAGTTTTTTATCTTCTAAGTTAAGAAACGCCATAGTTGACATGGTCTTAAAGTCTTCTTTTGAAAGTGTGTTTGAGCTTTCCTTTTTTTCTTCGGAAGGTCTACGAAATTGACTATCATGAACTGCATAAACAATATTATCATCATACACTGCTAAGCCAATTCTACCAACACCTTGACCGGTTGGAAATCCGCTCTTTTCCGTAGAAACTTTAGTCCAAGTCGTTCCGGCATCTGTGCTTTTATAAATAGCGGAGTTGTTTCCACTACCATCAAAATTCCATGCTTTACGACTTTTAGTCCAAGAAGATGCAAACATTACATTGTAATTGTTTGGATTGGTTTGTACGTCTATAATACCGCTCATATCATCAATAAATAGTTTTTGTGACCATGTTTTTCCGCCATCTGTTGTTTTATATATTCCTCGTTCTTGATTTGCAGAATATAAATGGCCAGTGATGCCAACAACCAATTCATCAGGGTTATTGGGGTTAATTAGAATGCGACCAACATGATGAGAGTCTGTTAAACCCATGTTTTGCCAAGTTTTTCCGTTGTCTATAGATTTTAAAATCCCAATTCCTGCGTAGCTAGATCGAGAGCTATTATTTTCTCCTGTGCCCACCCAAATCGTTTTTGTACTCCAATCTACAGCAATATCTCCAACATTTTGAGTTGGTGACGTGTCAAGAATAGGTGTAAATGTTGTACCGTTATTTATAGTATGCCATACACCTCCTGATGCATAACCAACATAGAATTCTGTTGGATTTTCAGGGTTAACTGCCAAATCAACAACACGACCGCTCATTACAGTTGGACCAATGTTTTTAAATGCCACATTTTTTACTAAAGAGTTTTTTGTGAGTTGCTCCTTTTTAATCAACGCATCTTCTATGGTTTGCGATGAGGTTGAAGGTTGTTGGGCATTGGCTATTAGCGTTGCTCCAAAAATAAAATAACAGATGTATTTTAACATAATGGTTGGTTTTAATTGGTCTAGTTTGAAAATCTAAATTAGAAGTAAACAGAAATCTAAAGGTAATAAATATAGCTTATGGATATTTGAAATAAATTATTTCATGGTTGAATAATATATAAATCACTAAGTAAAATGTTAATTAAAGTGATTATGTATTAAGCTTTTAACTAAAATTTCATATATTTTTTAAAATATTAACCAATAACTATTTTAAAAATTGAAGAGTATTTACCTTTGATTATTCAGTTAGCAAGTGGCGTGATTGTCGGAAATTTAGCTGGATCACTTATGAAAAAGTTTTCTTTAGGAACACTTGGTGATTCTATTGTAGGAATCTTAGGAGGTGGACTTTGTGGTTAACTTATTGGTATGGTGGGATTAGGAGGATCCGAAGCGGTTGATACGTCAACAAGTATGGACTTAACTAGTATTCTTGGAAGCCTTGTAGGTGGTGGTGTGATGGCTATTGTAGGAATGATAAAAAGTGCAATGAGTAAATAATACCATTGTGATATTAAAATCAAACGCCTTTTTTGTTTTGTAATAAATTGATCTATTCTACAATAAACTTTTTTGTAGTTGATATCGTATCTAAATCTATTTTAATAAAGTACACTCCAGTTTGTAATTGAGTTACATCAATAGTGTTAAGGCTATTTGATGAATTTAATTCTTTAGAAATGACTTGTCTACCTCTTACATCATAAATAGTGGCTAATTCTAACTGTAAATTAGATGTTGCTATAATATTTAAACTATTTTTTGCTGGATTTGGATATATTGATATATTATGTGATAATGTAACTTCATCTAGTCCAAGGGTAGAACATGTTGAAGCTGTCATAGATCCAGTTCCACAAACACTAGTATTAATGTTTCTATCCATTACATCTGCTGCTCCTGCTATATCGCTAGCATCAAGATCTCTACTGTTTTGAGCATTTGCTATTGAAAAGTGCATAACTTCTCCTGAATTAATGATATGAGTTAATTGATGACCATGCCCAAGTTCGTGTACTGCTACGCTTTCAAAGTCAATTTCAAAACCTGTAGCTATATCTGGACCAAATTCCCAAGAAAAATCATCAAACGGGAAAGCGAATACATCATTAAATACGATGTCTAGTTCATTAACAAATACATCTAATCCTCCTGGAGATGCCGCATTAGTGCAGGCGCCAAATCGCGACGTACAACGTCCTAAAACACCATCAGGTAATTCTGTGCCATCATCAAATCTTATAATATTAATATCATCATCAGCAATGATATCAACAGGCGTAACTGCACCAATTTCCCAGTTAATTCCGGTTGTACAAACCCATGTGTCAAAAGCTCTTAAAAATGATGCGTTTGCTGCTGTATTTGCATTAAAATCAGTCTCCATTTGCCATGTGTATCCTCCATTTCCATTAAGTTCAGAGTGTTGTGTTGGAAGAAAAGTTGTGCCATTATCTGCATTAATCTGTGCGTAAAAAACAATTAATGAATTGTTAGATGTAATGGTAATTGAAGTTGATGTGATAATCTGTATATCTCCAGTTCCTGCTCTAGAAGGAACTTCTACTACTATTTGAGAATCATTCCAACTAATTATTTGGTTGTCACGAGCGGTGTAATATTGAGAGCCGCCAAAATTAGCATCTCTAAAATTGACAGTACCTTGTGTAGTTCCAAAACCCATGCCATTAATTGTGAGTAAATCTCTT
>JAWUWM010000006.1:0-21586 GCA_034111845.1 Psychroserpens sp.
GGATTAACATCTACACAAGCAACTACAACAGGAATTGTTGTTAGTAATGGGGAAGATTTCAATAATGCCCGCTATCGTTTTACAGAACCTATTGTGTTCTTTGAGCGTGGTGTAGAATTTATGATTTTTCCTGATGGAAGTTTCGATTTCAATACAGAAATCCAAAATAACGTCACAGAAACGTATTACAGATCATCGGGAACAAGAAGAAGCTCAGTTAATACAACTTATGGAGCTCCAGAAACAGTGAATAGAGTTTATTACGCTTCACAAAGACCAAGAGGTGTAATAATTACACATGATAATAATGGAATGGTACGTCGAATTGGAAATGTATATATTAACTACGACAGAGAAGGTAAAATTAAACGCGCTGGATCTGTATATATGAGCTATCAGCGCAGAAGTGAATTACTTCGTCAAGTAGGCGGATTAAAAGTAAACTACAACCGTTGGGGAGAAATTTTACAAATCTCAGGAATCGTCAACCCTAATAATGCGAGTCTTAATTGCGGTATTATCTCTGTAAATGGACAACATCAAAATGACGGATATATTTATGATAAAGGAGTTCATGATGATGCCCTCTACTACCGTAAAAATGGTAAAGTAAAAAAGCATAAGAAACAGAAAAAACACAGAAATTAAATATTGATTTTTTTAGTTAGTTATTTGCACTACTGTGAACATATATAATCCCGAGGCGTTTCCCCAAACCTTCGGGATTTTCTATGTATACTATACAGGATTACTTACTCGAATAACATTCTAATATTCTCATTAGGTATCATATCAATAGTCAAATTAAAACGCTCTGTACTTACTGAGTTTATGACTCGATGCTTATCTATTAATTTCAAATATCAGCACTCTCCTGGTTTCATGTCTACAGGAATGTCATTCAAATAAAACATTATGTCCATATTATTTACAATTGGTTTGGTTAGTCGTATCACAGATCGCTCTACTTCTAAACCAAGAGTTGAAACTCTGTGTTGCTTAACTTCAGAGTTTGGAGCTAATCTGAGCAGTCTAACTAAAGTTACTGTCATGATTTCTTTAAAAGAATCGATGATACTTATCAAATAGGGTAATGTATTTGAATCCAACCAATCTGTCCAAGACCCGTCTGCGTAGTCTTCTGCAGGTAGAGGAACGGGTAAAGACCGAACAATACTATGTGTTGGACCTCTTAATTGAATAACATTGTAATATTCAAAATCTTTAATTTTCAATGTGTTGTATTCTTGATACATTAAATCCTGTTCGAAATCAAAAGGTATTTTAATACGATCTTTTTGTAGTGTTTGCGCTTCTAATGTTTTCATAGTTATTACACAATTGCCTTACAAACAATAAAGTTACTTATCTCTATTTAAACGTGTACAGGTAATTTGACTTATTTTTATTTAACTAAAAAACAACCACTTAACTTATTTAATTAATTTTGGCACGCTAATTGTTTTATACTATGAGTAATCAAAACACTCTTTATAATTATGAGAAAATTAATAACACTTTTCACCCTTTTACTCCTAGTAGGAACAACGGTAAGCGCAACAGAAACTAATACATCAAACAACTATGTTAGAGGTTATGGTAATTCTTTCATATTTGCAGAAGGTGGCGTCGAATTTTCGATTTTTCCTGATGGACAATTTGATTTCTTCATGCAAAATTACGGGCCAAATACAAATGTGGCATTCAATACACCAGGTGCTTCTATTAGCTTTAACTCTGGATTTGATTATAATCCATATATCCAGTACGACAGTTTTGGAGCAATTATCCAAATAGAAAATACATCAGTTTTTTATGATCATTTTGGTCGTGTGACTCAAGTTGGTAGCATAAATATTAACTATAATTCTTTTGGACGTATTAATAGATTAGGTGGATTATTTATTCATTATAATAGAAACAGATTATTCTCTCACCATACAGGTTTTATAAACATGTATAACAGAGCTTATGTATATAGACCATGGCATACATTTTATGTGATACCACCAGTAAACTTCTGTGTCGTATTTGCTAGACCTTACAGGCAATTTTACACTCCCGTCAGACATACATATTATAGACCTTATAGAGATAATTTCAGACAACCTGTGAGAATAAACAATACACGTGGAGCCATAGCGACCAATGGTCGTAGAGGTTCAACAAATAGCGATCGCTACAGACAAGATGCAACTACGAGAACTGGAGCTAGAGCGGTTACGACGACAACTAGACGCGAAGGAAATAATAATTTAGCGTCAACATCAAGAACAACGGGAGGTAAAAATACTTTAACATCAACACCAAGAACGGTTACACCTAGAACGACAACGACTAGAACTAGAAATGTAAGTAATTCATCTAGAAATGTGACTAATTCATCGAGAGCAGTGTCTAACAATAAAACGACCTCTAGAACGGTTAAAAAAAATACGAATTCAAGAAAACCAAAAGCTAAAGCAACTCGTATATCTAGTAACACTAAAAGCAGAAGTCAGTCACAAGTAAAAAAATCAAATTCAAGAACATCTTCTAAAGGAAATAGTTCAAAAACAAGTAGAACAAGGGCACGTTCATAATATAAAAATAACTTTGGTTGGTTAGTAGATCGTCCCATAAGAGAATGCTTCAAAGCACCTTATGGGACTTTCTTATTCTAATTTCTGCGTAAGCAGGAATCTCTTTATTTAAAAGCTATATTCTTTAAACCTGAGTTCGACCTGGGATTTAACTTTCAGAATCCTGAGAAAAGGTGAGGTTTGAAGCTTAAAATTCTTATAATATCGAGATATAACAAAAAATTTACATGATAAGATTGCCTTTTATCAGGGTTTTTAAAAAATTTGAGTCTTAATTTTTAAATCTCAAGTATTTTCTAATCGCTTCAGTAATATCTTCGGAAACATTAAGCTTATAGATGACTAAAGCATATACAACTCCAATAGCCATAGACTTTAATACAATATTCAAATAGGCATTAAACGGAAACTCCCAGAAGTAGAACGCAATTACTAAAATCAATAAGAGTATCGTAATTTTTAAAGTTTCGGAAGTAAAAGGAAACATATTAAATTTACGCTTTACAAAAATAATTTTAATGGTATTATACACCACAATAGCTATAAAAGTTGCTAATCCAGCACCATTAACGCCATACATTGGGATTAAAATTAAATTAAGCAGCACTGCTAAAACTGCTAAAATCACTCCAAAAACAAGCACCATTCTATAATAGTCACTATTAAATAATATGGCGTTATTGTTTCCTAATAGATTGTCATATAATTTGGCAACACTGATAAGGAATACTACGATTAGTCCATCACCAAATTCTGACGGAATAATAGCGTATAGTTGGTTGATATTAAGAACAATCAATAAAAAAATAAAACCACTAATCACATATAACGTTAATGAACTTCGTTGATATAAATCTTTTAGTGCTTCTTTATTATTCTCGTTTAAAAACTGAGCAGTTAACGGTAATAATATTTGATGCATCGCACGTTGCGGAACCGCAATTACTGTCGCAATAAAAACTGCAACACTATAGTAAGCCACTTTTTCTATGTCGATATAATTATTAAGCATAAACTTATCGAGATCTAGAATGATAGTTGCAATTGAGCCTGCAATTATAATAAGTGATGAGTATTTTAATATGGAACTCAACTTATCAATTTTACCAAACCTAAATACAGGAAGTCTAGTGCTAAACGCGTAACACATCATAATTAGGGCTCGTAAGATATAAACACCTACAATACCTAACATAAATTGATCAATATCAATAAATTTAAAATGGATGGCAAATAATAAAAACATGGCACCTACCCTATGAAATACCTCTTTCATAAAATTGCCAAAAACGGTTTGCATTTGAACTTTCATCCATGCATAGAAGACCTCAAAATACGCCATAGATAAGGCGGTGAGAAAAATATACCAAAGGTAGTCTCTAACAATTTCATTTTTTGTTGTTAAGTAATCTGCAATAGTATCATAAGCCACATAACCAACAAATGCTAAGGGTATTGACAGCACTATTGGTAAGATAAGCATCAACGTTAAGAAACTATTAAGTGCGTTTTTACTTTTAAACGTAGAGTAAAATTTCACAATGGTATTGTGAGCGCCAAAAGCCATTAATGGCATCATTATATTAGCTGCAGAAAGAATATAAGCTACAAGTCCGTAATACTGGTCGCTTATAAAATTAGTATAGAGAAAGAGTGCATTTATAGCGCCCAAACCAAAACCTAGATAGGTAGTAATTGTGTTTCGTAAGGATTGATTAACGACGATTCCCATAAACCTATAATACAAAAGAATTAACCCGAATGTTTTGGACCAAATTCAAAAAAACTACAGGTTTCAATATCATTTCCGGGATTTTAAGACTCATCTTTTAATACTTCTGAAAGTTTTTGGCTAAGCGACTTTCTACTATACTGCTCCAATCCTACAGCATTTACAGCTAACGTATTGGTTTTGTAAGCTTCAAAATACGATAAAATTTGTGATTTAATCTGTTCCTTATCGTTGTAATAAAAATAGTGACCTGTATTTGTAGATTTCAAAATGGTTTCTACGTCAGACCCTGTTGGACCTAAAGCAATAATTGGATTACTAGAAGCCATATACTCAAATAACTTGCCTGGAATGATGATTTTAGAGTCTTCAGAATCTATTTCCACCATTAATAATACACGAGAAGACATCTGCTCCTTTATTGCATCTTTATGACTTAAATAGCCTAAGTTATTTATGTAAGATTCTAATTTGTAGTCTTTAAGCGTTTGTAAAACATCGTCACTCACAACACCTATTAGTTTTAACTGGAATGTGCTTCGGAAATCGTCATTCTCATCAATTAGTTCTTTCAAAGCCTCCCATAATTGCTTTGGATTTCTTTCAGATAATAATGAGCCAATATGCGCTAGAGTAAATTTCTCGTCTTTTTCTGGTCGTTGTATCTTATGAGTATCATAACCGTTTGTAATAACAGTTATGGGCTGTTTTGTTTTAGATAAAAACTCTTTTTTAGTATTTTCACTAGTGACTATAATCTCATCTGCAAACTGCAATACTTGTGACTCTAATACCTTATGTTTTTCTGCGGAAGGTTTAGATAATTTCAAATCCTTATGGTAACCAATAGTTGTCCAAGGATCTCTAAAATCTGCCAGCCACTTTACTCCTAGTTGCTTTTTTAATTGTAAACCAATAAGATGTAAACTATGTGGCGGACCCGTAGTAATTATGGTATTAATATTATTTTCTCTAATATAATCTGAAAGAAATGCTACCGAAGGTTTTACCCAATTTTTACGCGCATCTGGAATAAAGAAATTACCTCTCACATAGAGTAATAAGCGTTGTATGAAGCTTTGCTTCTTTTTCTTCGGAATAACTCCAGAGCTAATCTGCTTAGAATCTTTTTTAGAAAGTAGATTAGCAAAACGATAAGGCTCGCTAATGGGTTGCTTTATAATTTTTATATCAACGGAAACTTCTGCTAATAAACTCGCATCGACAATTGGATAACTTGGATTTTCTGGACAATACACAATTGGTTCTATCCCAAACTCAGGTAAGTATTTTACAAACTTCAACCACCGCTGAACTCCTGGCCCTCCTGCTGGTGGCCAATAATATGTGATGATAAGAATTTTTGCTTTACTCATTTTTGTCATTACTACGAAGACAGGAATCTATTAGCTTTTGATTAGATAGTTATTCCTGCTTACACAGGAATGACTATCAGTCTGCTTTCTTTTTAAATGTATATAATATTCCCATCAGTAACAATAATCCAAACACCACAGAACTCCCAAGAGCAATCATGCTTCCGGTTTGCACCACTTGTGGTTCAAATTTAAATTCAATGTTATGATTTCCTGCGGGAATTTGTAATCCTCTTAGTGTATAATTAACACGTTGAATTGGTACTTCCTTTTCTCCTATAGTTGCTATCCAACCGTTTCCGTAGTACATTTCAGAAAAAACAGCGAAACCATCATTTGTATTTGATGACTTGTAAACTAATTTATTTGGTTGATGTGCTGTTAAAGTAATTGTTGCTGTAGAATCTACTTTATACTTTCGTGCAAATCGGTTTACCTTTTTTCCATAGAATATTTCATCTCCAAAAACTCGGTTTTCATATATAGCTTCTTTCGACGTATTTAAACTATCTAAAGCTATTATAGCTTCGTTGGCAGATTCTACTCGTCTAGTTTTTGAAACAAACCACCCATTACCATTAGCATCTTCATTCACATAAGGAAATACTTGCCCTTGTTCCTCTGCTATAAAATATTTTGTATTCAACATATTGAGGACATTCATATTATTTTTAGAAATGTGAAAGTCAAATAACTCATCAAAGCGTTTTAGTTTTGCTGCGTGATAACCACTCAAAGAGTTATGAAAATAAGCCGCTCTCGCTGGAGCTCTACTACCTTCGGTAGAAATATCAAGGACTCTAAAATGTCCTTTATCTTCCAAAATTTCTAGATCTGCAGCATTAGCTTGATAGGGTTTATCAACTTTAAAAGCAGACACAAAATTATCGGTATTGACATAACGTCTATCTACACCGACTAAATCAAACAAAATCAAAATAGCGAAAACCCCAATAACAAAAGTTTCAGAAATTTTCTTCTTTATAAACATAAAAATGGCTCCTGCAGACAACAATACTAAACCCAATGTTCGTAACGTATCCTCTGTAAAAAACGCTTTTCTATCCTCTTTTAAAGCATCAATATAACCTTGCCCATATTCGCCGTAAGCTTGTCTGTAATAGCCATCGTTTACACCTACGAAATCGAAAAATGTAGATTTAAATAATAAGAATATTAAAGCCAATCCTCCTGTTATTGCCAGAGCAATCTTGAGTGCCTTAAGTTTACGCTCATCGTTATCGAAATCATTAAACAGTTTTACCAATCCAAAAATTGCTAATATAGGAACACACAATTCTACAATAACTTGGATAGAACTTACAGCTCTAAACTTATTGTACAATGGCACATAGTCGATGAAAAAGTCGGTTAAGAACCCTAGATTTTTTCCGTAGGATAATAAAAGAGATAATAGTGTCCCACCAACGAGCCACCATTTTAAGCGTCCTCTTACTAAACAGAGTGCAAATACAAACAAGAAAATGATAACCGCTCCAACATAAGCTGGTGCTTCTACGATGGTTTGATCTCCCCAATATGTTGGTGAACTTTGAGATTCTTGCAAGGCTTGCACTGGAGTTGCTCCAATATTTTTAAAGAATTTATAAATCTCTGAGTCTTTCCCAACATCTTCTCCACTTCCTCCTCCTAAAAAACGTGGAATAAAAAGGTTAAAGGTTTCTGTAAGCCCGTAGCTATACTCTGTAATGTATTCTTTACTTAAACCAGACGTAACTTCTTTTGTCGAGCCATCTGGATTGATCGTGAGTTCACTTTGTCCACGCGTACTTTCTTTCACATATTCTTGAGTTGCTAGAATATTGGTCGCATTAAGACCAATGGCTAAAACTAGTGCAACGACCATCAAACCAACTGCCTTAAAGAAGTGTGGTAACATTTTTTTTCTAAAAGCATCTACTAAATATGCACTACCTAGAACTAATACCAACAACATTAAATAATAGGTCATTTGGAAATGGTTGGCACCAATTTCTAAACCTAAAGCGACCGCTGTTAACAAAAAACCTACAATATACTTTTGCCTAAACGTGAGCACAATTCCTGCGAGAACTAATGGCATATAGGCTATGGCATGCGCTTTACTATTATGACCGACACCTAGAATAATAATGAGATAGGTTGAAAACCCAAAGGCCAAGGCTCCTAAAGCTGCCAATTTATAATCTACTCTGAGACACAACAATAGAATATAAAAACCTATAAAATAAATGAAAAGATAATCTGCTGGACGTGGTAAAAAACGTAATACCGCATCTAATTTTTTGATATAATTATGAGGATAGCGCGCTCCTAATTGATAGGTTGGCATTCCGCCAAATGCACTATTAGTCCAATAGGTTTCTTGCCCTGTACTGGCTTTGAATTCTTTCTGTTGCTCAGCCATACCAATATAATGCATGATATCACTTTGGTAGATCTTCTTTCCTTGTAAAACTGGACTAAAATAGACTAATGAAATGGCTACAAAACCTAGTAAAACTAATAGATGAGGGAGAAATTTTTTAATTGAAAATTGCATGAAACGCTATTAAGTTAAATGATTCTGAAAAGTAGTTATTTTTTTTAAAAGATTTCACTTTGTAAGATTACAATGTGTGAATTATAATATTTCCGAAGTAAAAAAACGAACGTTTTAAAGCGACTTAAAATAGTTAATCAACATCTTCAAAGTCAATATACTCACCTACTTTACTATTTGATGAAGTATCTTTATTAGGAATCTTATCAATAACAGTTTCACCCTCTTTCTGCTGTGACTGTTGACGCTGCTGTTGTTGGCCAAATTGGCCTTCAAATTTTTGCTTTACTTTGTTAGACATGTAACGCATTAAAAAAGGTGCAAATAAACGTGTTAGTATTTTTATACCATACCATACCAAAACTATAATAAGAATAGTTCTCACGAAACCATACAATGACGC
This sequence comes from Psychroserpens sp., assembly GCA_034111845.1. Taxonomy (GTDB): domain Bacteria; phylum Bacteroidota; class Bacteroidia; order Flavobacteriales; family Flavobacteriaceae; genus Psychroserpens. The sequence continues at coordinate 8,636 of JAWUWM010000006.1, forward strand.
TTGTTGTAACATTAAATTAAATTTCTTCAAAAATACAATTATCTCCATATAATTAAAGTTATTAATACTTAAAAATTATATAAAATCTCTATATTTGAATTTAATCAACAACCTATGAAACCTATCAAAAAGGCACTCGCCATCATAACTTTTCTTTCGGTTCAGTGTCTATTTGCACAATATACCGAAGTCATTAATTCTAACAGACCTGGTGTTTCTAAAAGCGCTTTTTCTGTAGGAACAAATGTTGCACAATTAGAAGTTGGTCCATATATCATTAAAGAGGAAAGAACCCCTAACCCTAGAAATGAAGTTTCTGGTTTTGGAGTCGATTTCACTGCTAGATATGGTTTATTCTTTGAACAACTAGAAATTAATCTTGAAGGGTCTTACCAAAATGATACACGAACTATTTTTGCTGGGAATGGAATTTCTAGTGAAGATAAACGCTCAAACTTTAAGCAGTTTACATTAGGTGCGAAGTACTTAGTTTATGATCCATATAAAACTAAAGACGGAGAAGAAGAAAAACCAAATCTTTATAGTTATCATGCGAATAGGTCGTTTACATGGAAATCACTAATTCCAGCAGTGGCTGTTTATGCTGGTGCAAATTTTGATACAGAAAACAACCCCTACACAGGTCCAGGTGTTGAGGGCATTAGCCCTAAAGTAATGATCGCTACTCAAAATAATTTTGCTGGTGGCTGGGTACTGATTACCAATTTTGTTAAAGATCGAATAGGTACAGATTTCTCAGATTTCCAATATATTATTACCCTCACGCACTCTTTCAGTCCGCAATGGGTAGTCTTTGCAGAAACACAAGGAATTCAAAGTGATTTTTATGCCGATAACTTACTACGATTTGGAGGTGGTTATTTGTGGAGTAAAGACTTTCAATTAGACACTGCATTAACCTTTAATACTAAGGATACACCTTCTGTTTTTGGTATAAATTTCGGGATGTCTTATCGCTTCGATTTCCATGAAGATAAAGAAATAGATAATGGAAATAAGTTGGACGATACTGACAAACGAAAGACTAAGAAAAAGAAAAAAGGTAAAAAGAAAAGAGCAGATGATTTTGATGATGACGATGACAACGGAAGCCTTTAAGACGACACTATGATTACAGTTAAAGAAATTCATTCCAAAAAGGAATTAAAACAATTTGTCAAATTCCCTTTTAAACTTTATAAAGATTCTAAATACTGGGTCCCTCCTATTATTAAGCAAGAATTAGAAACGTTTGATAAAGATAAAAACCCGATTTTTAAAGATGCAGAGGCTCGTTTTTTTCTAGCTTATAAAGACAATGAAATCGTTGGTCGTATTGCTGCAATGATCAATTGGTTAGAAGTCAATAATCAAGATCAAAAGAAAATGCGATTTGGTTGGTTTGATTTTATTGATGACATGGAGGTTTCAAAAGCACTTTTAGAAGAGGTAGAACGTATTGGAAAGGAAAATAAACTTGATTATACAGAAGGCCCTGTTGGTTTCTCTAATTTAGATAAGGTTGGCGTAATTACAGAGGGATTTGATAGAGTTGCTCCAATGATCACTTGGTATAACTTTCCATATTACGCGAGTCATTATGAACAGTATGGCTATGCTGTTGAGAAAACCTATTCTGAAAATCATTTCCCTTTTGAAAACGTAAAACCAGAGTTCTTTAAAAAAGCACAAGATCTTATTAAGCGTCGTTATAATTTACGAGCGTTGAAATTCACCAAAACATCTGAAGTGATGCAGTATGCTGATCAGATGTTTGATTTATTCAACCAAAGTTATTCCTCGTTATCCTCTTTTGTAGAAATTACAGATATACAGAAAGACTATTTTAAAAAGAAATTTATAACCTTTATTAATCCAAGTTATATCAAATTTGTAGTTGACAAAGATGATGTGCTTGTTGGATTTGCTATTGTAATGCCTAGTTTTTCAAAAGCACTTCAAAAAGCTAATGGTAAATTATTTCCTTTTGGGTTTAGACATATTCTAGATGCGAAAAAGAATAATAAAGATATTATATTCTATTTAATAGGCGTGCATCCTAAGTATCAGAACAAAGGCGTTCATGCAGTTATTTTTAACGAATACTACGAAACCTTTAAAGATTTAAATATGGAAACTTGTTATAGAACTCCAGAGTTAGAGGATAATGACGCCATACAAAAAATATGGAAGCATTTCTTTCCTGTCATTTATAGAAGACGTAAAACGTTTAGGAAATCCTTGTAGAGCAAAAAAAAATCCGATTCAATTATGAATCGGATTTTTTTTTGTAATAGCTAATTAAATCTTTATTTACTCACCCATTGCAGCCATAACCGCTGCAGATAAGCGTTTGTATGTTCCGTTTTCTAAACGCTCTCTAATGGCATCAAATGCATCAAGTGTATCAGCAACATCTTGTAAAGTATGAGTTGCAGTTGGTATCATCCTTAATAAAATTAATCCTTTAGGAATTACTGGATACACAACTATAGAACAAAAGATACCATAGTTTTCTCGTAAGTCTCTAACTAAAGCCATAGCTTCAGGAATACTTCCTTTGAGATATACAGGTGTTACACAACTTTGTGTTGTACCTATGTCAAAACCACGTTCTTTTAATCCAGACTGTAATGCATTTACATTTTCCCAAAGCTTCTCTTTAAGTTCTGGCATGGTACGAAGCATATCTAAACGCTTTAAAGCACCAATAGCCAATTGCATTTGTAATGATTTTGCGAACATTTGAGAACGCAAATTATATTTCAAATAATCAATAATTTCTTGATCTGCAGCAATAAATGCTCCTGTACTTGCTAAAGATTTGGCGAATGTCGCAAAATACACATCGATATCACCTTGTACACCTTGCTCTTCTCCTGCTCCAGCACCATTTTTACCAAGAGTACCAAAACCATGAGCATCATCAACTAAAAATCTGAAGTTAAACTTCTTTTTAAGTTCAACGATTTCTTTTAAACGACCTTGCTCTCCTCGCATTCCAAAGACACCTTCAGAGATCACTAAAATACCACCACCTGTTTGCTCTGCCATTTTAGTAGCACGCTCCAAGTTTTTTTCTAAACTTACAATATCGTTATGCTTATAGGTAAAACGTTTTCCCATGTGAAGACGAACTCCATCAATAATACAGGCATGGGCATCTACATCATATACAATAATATCATCTTTAGCAACCAAAGCGTCAATTGTAGACATAATCCCTTGGTAACCGAAGTTTAATAAATATGCTGCTTCTTTACTTACAAACTCAGCAAGTTCGTTTTCTAATTGTTCATGAACTGCTGTATGACCAGACATCATACGAGCTCCCATCGGGTAAGCAGAACCGTATTGTGCTGCAGCTTCTGCATCTACCTTACGTACTTCTGGATGGTTTGCTAATCCTAAATAATCATTAATACTCCAAGTAATCACTTCTTTTCCTTGAAACTTCATTTTATTAGAAATCTGTCCTTCTAGCTTTGGAAACACAAAATATCCCTCTGCCTGTGAAGCCCATTTCCCTAATGGTCCTTTGTCCTTATATATTTTTGCAAATAAGTCCTTCATTTATAAGTCAGTTTTAGTCATATTAGTTAATCGAAAGTGCCTGCGGGTTCTCATTTCTTATTAAGAAATGAGAAGACATTCTCGCTACAAAATTAAGTAAATATATTATGAATGCATAATAATTTTATAAACCAATGTTGATAATTCCTTTAAATGCAAAAAATCCTACAGCAATGTATCGCCACAGGATTGATCATCATTAAAAATACTATTTTATTTTATGTATTGAATTTCAGCAGCAGTTTGTGTTTGGCTATCAAAGAAACCTTGATCTTCCATCCATTTATCGCTGTATACTTTACTCATATAACGAGATCCATGATCTGGAAAAATAACAACTACTTTATCTCCTTTTTTAAATTCTCCTTCTTCATTAAGTTGTTTTAAAGCTTGCATCGCAGCGCCACTAGTGTAACCAACGAATAAACCTTCGGCTTTAGACAGTTCACGTGCGGTGTGCGCACTTTCTTCATCTGTAACTTTTATGAATTTATCTATCAAATCAAAGTCTGTCGCGGTTGGTATTAAGTTTTTACCTAACCCTTCAATGCGATAGGGATAAATCTCTTTGTCATCAAACTCACGAGTTTCATGGTATTTTTTTAGTACAGATCCAAAAGCATCTACACCAATAACTTTTACATCTGGGTTTTGCTCTTTTAGATATTTCGAAATTCCAGAAATTGTTCCACCAGTTCCACTACAAGCCACTAAATGTGTGATTTGTCCTTCTGTCTGTTCCCAGATCTCTGGACCGGTAGACTTATAATGTGCATCTAAATTGAGGTCATTAAAATACTGATTGATATAAACTGAACCTTTAATATCGTTATGTAGACGCTTTGCTACTTCATAATACGAACGTGGATCGTCTGCTTTCACATTTGCAGGACACACGTAAACTTGTGCTCCCATAGATTTTAACATGTCAATCTTATCTGGAGATGATTTTGAACTTACAGCCAATATACAATCATAACCTTTAACGATACTAACCATAGCAATACTAAATCCAGTATTACCAGATGTTGTTTCTATAATAGTATCTCCAGGAGAGAGTATACCTTTTCGTTCGGCTTCTTCAATAATGTGAAGTGCAATCCTATCTTTTGACGAATGACCTGGATTAAAGGCTTCCACTTTTGCAAAGAACTCACCATCAAAACCTTCAGTCATCTTGTTTAACCTGATAAGAGGGGTTTTACCTATTAATTGTAAAACGTTATCAAATACTTGAATGTCTTTTTTCATAAATGCTATTTATCAGTTTCCGTTTTTTTACTTCTGGAACGTCTAACCTTGCAAATTTAACACTTTTTTTTCAATTAGACAGTAATGCCTTCTAGGTCCATCAAAAACGCAAACTCTTGGGCATCTTCCTTTAAAGATTCAAACCTTCCGGAAGCACCTCCATGTCCAGCATCCATATTCGTATTTAAATACAATTTATTAGTATTGGTTTTAAGAGTTCTCAATTTTGCCACCCATTTTGCTGGTTCCCAATATTGAACCTGAGAATCATTTAAACCTGTAGTAATTAGCAAATGTGGATAGTCTTGAGAAACCACATTATCATAAGGTGAATAACTTTTAATATAGTAGTAGTAATCCTTATCATTAGGATTTCCCCACTCGTCGTATTCTCCAGTAGTCAAAGGAATTGTGTCATCTAACATCGTCGATACCACATCAACAAAAGGCACTTGGGAAATAATACCATTATATAAATGAGGTGCTTGATTAAGAATAACGCCCATTAATAATCCTCCAGCACTTCCTCCCATGGCATATAAATGCGCTTTTGAAGTGTATCCTTTTTCAATTAAATGCTTAGAGCAATCTATAAAATCTGTAAATGTGTTTTTCTTTTTTAAGAGCTTTCCGCTTTCATACCATTCTCGACCTAAATACTCACTTCCTCTAATATGAGCAATAACATAAATAAATCCTCTATCTAAAAGACTTAGTCGTATGGTTGAGAAATAGGGATCTATGGTAGACCCATAACTTCCGTAGGCATATTGCAGTAAAGGTGTATTACCATCTAATTTTGTATTCTTATGTCTTACTACAGACATAGGGATTTTAGTACCATCCTCTGCGGTTGCCCACAAACGCTCAGAAACGTAATTATTTTTATCAAATTTTGGGTCTAAGACTTCCTGTTCTTTTTTTACTTCTTTTTCCTTAGTTCGCATGTTAAAATCAATAACAGAGGCAGGTGTAGTAAGCGCATTGTAACTATAACGTAAAATCTCAGTATCAAAATCAACGTTAGTTCCTGCATTTGCAGTATAGGTTTCGTTGTCAAACGGTAAATAATAGTCTAGAGTTTTATCCCAACGTGTGATTCTTATTTGGTTTAATCCGTTCGTGCGTTCACTAATCACTAAATACTCTTTAAAAATTTCAATATCTTCGAGTAGCACTTCTTTACGATGCGCAATAACCTCAACCCAGTTGTCAATTTCAGTTTTAGTTTCTGAAGTTTTCATGAGTTTAAAATTGGTAGCATCATCTTTATTGGTCAGCATGTAAAACTGATCTTCAAAGTGTGAGATGCTATATTCTAATCCGCGAATACGACGTTGAAATATTTTAAAATTATCATCTGGACTATCTGCATTAATTAAATGAAACTCATTTGTTAATGTGCTGTAACACGCAATAACAATATACTTTCGAGACTTTGTTTTATAAACTGCTGCACCAAAAGTATCATCGTTTTCTGTAAACACTACAGCATCTTGATCTTCAGAATCTCCAATTTTATGTTTAAAAATCTCATTAGATCTCAACGTTTGCTCATCCTTCTTAGCATAAAACAACGTTGAATTATCATTTGCCCAAGTGGATGAACCCGTCGTGTTTTGAATAGCATCTGAAAACACCTCATTAGTAATCAAACTCTTTATTTGCAACGTATATTGACGTCTTCCAGTAAGATCCATACCAAAAGAAATCATCGTATTATCTGGACTGATGCTTAAACCAACTAATCTAAAATAAGCATGACCTTCTGCCATTTTGTTACAATCAAAAAGCAATTCTTCATCAGCTTCTAAAGTTTCTTTTCTACGCGTGTAAATTGGATAATCTTTACCCTTTTCATATCTAACGATGTACCAATATCCATTGTACTTGTAAGGCACTGAAGCGTCATCCTCCTTTATTCTAGATTTCATCTCTTCAAAAAGCTGCACTTCAAAATCTTTTGTATGCGCAGTCTCCTGTTCATAATAAGCGTTCTCTTCTTCTAAATAATCTAACACATTTTGGTCTTCACGTTGATTGAGCCAAAAATAATTATCTGTTCTTAAGTCGTTATGGATTTCTAATTCCTTCGGAATTATTCTTGCTACTGGAGCTTTAAGGGTATTTTTCATATATATATCTTCGGAAAATAATGGAACAGCATTTTTCTTTTTAATAGCCTTGCAATTTAGTAATTTTGTAACTTAACTTGGTTATAAATTTTAATACAGAATATTATGTTTGGAGATATGATGGGAATGATGGGCAAAATCAAAGAAGCTCAAAAAAAAGTAGAAGAAACTAAAGAACGTTTGCATGGCGTTTTAATAGATATGAATAGCCACGACGACAAAGTAAAGGTGACAATTACTGCTAATCGTAATTTGAAATCTATCACTATTGACGATGATTTGCTTCAAGATAAAGATATGCTAGAAGATTATTTAATCTTGACAATTAATAAGGCTATTGCTCGAGCGACGACCGTTCATGAAACAGAAGTTTCGGCAGTTGCAAAAGAAGGGATGCCCAATATCCCTGGGATGGATATGTTTAAATAGATCTTATTGTTTATCGTAAGAAGTTATCACTACTGCTGTAGTGAATTCTAAATCACCTAAAAGATCAAAACTCAATGTATTTGCAGTTAGTGAGATTGAAAATGTTCTATTAACACCAGATGCTAATAATGACAATGTATTCCCTTCTAACGACCAAGTACCATTTTTAGAATTATCAAAACATAATACATCTTCAAGTGTTGTTAGAAATTGAAGTGCATATTCACTATCTCCTGTCCAAGTATCATCGCTATTAAAAGTAAGTTGCTCAACAATACAATCGGTTTCTGTGTGTAAATTTTCAGAAGCAGTTCCATCTTCATCCAAATCCAATGGTAGATCACTTATAAGAGTTACTATAGTCCATGTACCAATTAAATCGGCTTCATTTACTGTACCTCCATTACTATCATCATCGCTGCTACAACCAAAAGTAAATACGACTCCTACTATTAAAAGTGCTTTAAGGGCTTTTGAAAACATGTTGTGAATTTTATTTGTTACGAAAACAAAAATAGACATAATTATAAATTAACCTAAAAACTATTTAAAATTTCGAGTAATTTGTCATGCATATCATCTGTATAATCCAAATGCGTCACCATACGTAATTTGTTACTTCCCATACCAATAATGTGAATATTATGATCTGCCAATTGATTTAAAAACTCACTTTCATCGACATGAGGCTCTAACTCAAAAATAACAATATTAGTTTCTATAGGTTCTACTTTTTTGATTATTGAGAGCTCTTCTAAAACTGTACCAATTTCTTTTGCTTTTTTATGATCATCTGTCAATCTTTCAACATGGTGATCTAAAGCATATAATCCTGCTGCAGCCAAATATCCCACTTGACGCATACCACCTCCTAATATTTTACGAACACGAATGGCGCCTTTCATGATATCATTATTACCTATTAGAACAGAGCCTATTGGGCAACTTAAACCTTTACTTAAACATACAGATATGGTATCAAATAATTGTCCGTAGTCTTCTGTAGTTTCCTTGGTATTTACTAATGCATTCCAAAAACGCGCGCCATCTAAATGATACCCTAAATTATGAGTATCACAAACAGTTCTAATGCGTTTTAACTCTTCAAAATCCCAACAAGCACCACCACCTTTATTTGTGGTGTTCTCTACTTCCACTAAGGTTGTTAATGGACTATGATAAAAATCTGGTGGATTTATAGATTCTACAACCTGAGCAGCAGTAAACATCCCGCGATGACCATCTATAAGTTTACAAGAAATACCGCTATTAAATGAAGCTCCTCCACCTTCATAATTATAGATGTGCGCATATTTATCACAAATAACCTGTTCTCCAGGATTAGTATGTAATTTTAGTGCAGTTTGATTTGCCATACTTCCAGTTGGAAAAAACAGCGCTTGATCTTTACCAAACATTTTAGCTAAACGCTCCTCCAGAGCATTAACAGACGGATCTTCTTTATAAACATCATCACCAACATCTGCCGTCATCATTGCTTCTAACATGCCTTTTGTTGGCTTTGTAACGGTATCGCTTCTTAAATCTATAATCATGTATTTTTAGTATCAATAGTATTAAACATGTGCTACGTTTTCAAAAATATCGTAATTCAAAAGGCCCTTTTAAATCCTAATATATTCTTCTAAAACTTTAAAACTCCAAAGACAGTGCGCTAAGCAAATTTATGAAAGATTATTTTACTTTTTAAACTAATTACCTGGTCTTCCATTTGTATGGTTAAGTATTAACTTGTAATGCCATTCGATTAATCTTCCAGACTCCAATTCAATTTCGATTAATTTAGAAATATCTTCAAAATAATTACACTGTGAATGTCTAAAAATAAGCCAAATATTCAAATCAGGACAATCAATAATCTCATTACTTAAACAACCATATTTTTTAGTTAATTTGATTAATTGCTCAGTATTAGCATTGTCGATTTTAGTTTATAATGTCCAAACAGAATCTGTTTCTCTTTTAGAATATTCACTTTTAGTTCCAAACGGATGATCTAAAACAACACCTTTTCTATATAACTGATCATTAGTGCTCATTTCTGTGAGAAATTCACACATTTTTGCTTTATCTAAAACAGGTTCTTAAGAGTACGTTACTAAAGAACACATTAGGAATATCATAACCAAGAGTTGTTTCATAAGGTTTAAAGTATTAACTAGATTGAAAAACTAGTGTTCATTATAATTACAAAAACCACTACCAATTGGTGAACCATCTGGTATTTTTGGAGCGTTCTCTATTTGAAATTTTTCAGGATGTTCTCTAAATTCTTTTATTAACATTGCATATTGTGCGGCATAAAGTGATGGTTTCTTTTTATTTACAAGATAACCGCTAACTAATGAATTGATAGCATCATTTGCTTTTGCTTTAACTTGAAATATAGACTGATCACTTACCGCTAAATTCATTATATGTAATAAAACGCGCTCATTAATTAATTGCTGAATCTCATCTTTGTACCCGTCATCATATCGTTTTCCAAAAGTTCCATCTAAAACTTCTTTTAGCATCTGATCTAATCCAAGCTGCTTTCCATCTAAACTTTTTTGCTGAATCATTCTATTAGCTCGCTGTGAATTGAGCAACAATTTTAGTGTCATATCACTGGCAGTCACCGCGGCACCCATTGGATCAAAAGCAACACCAGTTTTCCCTTTGAAAGATTCTCGCGTTCTACTGTAGCCATAAGCTCTTGGTGGAAAAAGTTTTAATGTTGACTTCGGAATTGCTAACGCTTCTGCAGAAATAGTTTTTAATAGTTGATCTAATGTTTCTTTTTGGATTTTCGGGTCTACCGGTTCTACTATGTTTTGTCCGTCGCCTTTTACAGCGTAGTTATAATCTAATCCGCCAATAACTTTCGTTGCAGCTTCTACTTGAAAGCGATGGAAAAAATACAAAGGCACAAATACATCTTCTAAAACCGAATACGGTTCACCATCACGAATATTATCCGCAGAAAAATTTGAAATCGCTTGAGCTCTTATGGTCATTAAATTTTCTAACTCTTCTGAAGCACTGTTACCATTATCCCACAAATGTGCAAAAGCATGTGCTCCGCCTTGTACTCTAGCATCAGAATCTGATATGAATTGTAAACCTAAAATACGCGCATCACTTAGAATAGTGTTCAATTTATCTTTCTCAATAGAATTAGCATCAAATTCCGAATACGAATACGCTACAGTCGACTTATCCCAAGCTCCTATTCCAACAGCATAAGCGTTTGAAAAGTTGATATTTCCGTCGGAAATAGAAATTGTAGGATGTGGATAATCCATAACCGAAGCTCTACCATTCGTACTTGCAGCAAAATTATGGGTAAACCCTATAGTATGTCCAACTTCATGAGCACTCAACTGTCTAATTCTCGCCAAAGCCATATCTAACATAGGCTGATAATTGTCATCACGCTCTGCAAACGGCTTGTTCATTAGTGCTTGAGCAATTAGGAAATCTTGACGAATTCTTAAACTCCCTAAACTGACATGACCTTTAATGATCTCACCTGTTCTAGGATCAATAACACTACCTCCATAACTCCAACCACGAGTTGAACGATGAACCCATTGAATCACATTATAACGACAATCCATAGGATCTACACCATCTGGTAACATTTTAACTTGAAACGCATCTTTAAATCCTATAGACTCGTAGGCTTGATTCCACCAACCTGCACCTTCTAACAATGCAGAACGAACAGGCTCTGGTGTACCAGGATCTAGATAATAAATAATAGGTTCTTTTGCTTGACTAATTAGAGCGTTTGGATCTTTTTTTTCTAAACGATGACGAGTGATATATCGTTTCCTAATAGGCTCTTGAATTGGTGTGGCATAATCCAAAAATGACATAGAAATAGTACCACTGCGCACATCAAACTCTCGTTTTTGATATCCATTATCTGGTAATGCTATAAAACTATGATGTTGTATAACGCTTACTAATGCCGCTGTTGGTGTGACACTCCTAATATTTTCACCTTTAGGTTGGCCTTTAAAAGTTAATAAAGCCTCAAATTCTACATTGTTTGGAAATGCTTTTGTTCTATCCAAGGATAAAGCACTTTTACTTAAGTCAAGACTGTAAGCACCTTCACCTTTTAATCGGTTAGCAACACCATGTGCATCTTGCATTAAAAATGGTGTGAGGTCGATTTTATAGGTACCGTTATTATGCTCTATAATTTTAAAACCAAAAAGCACAGATTGTGCAAAGGCTTGTTCTATACTTTTTTTCTCTAATTCATTATCTGTAATGGCTCTGAAACCTAAATTAGGTTGAATCAATAATAACTTATTACCAGCTTTTTTAAATTTCACTAATCGCTCTTGACCCAATTGCCCTCTATCTAAACCAATATCATTTGATCCTACTCCAGTTGCTAGACTGTTTACATATAAGAATTCCTTATCTAAATCTTTTACGTCTAAATAAATTTTATCTGTAGATTCTTCGTAATGAAAATCAAAATAACCATTGTGAGCTTTTAGCTTTTTAACATCTAATTTCTGTGAGAATCCATTAAGGATCAAGAAAAACGTCACAGCATTAACGATATAATGTTTCATAGTCTATATAAAAGTATAAATTTACTTATTTTTGGTGAAACTAGAATAGTGATGAGTTTAAAATAAAGGTGTCCAACACGTATATTATTTTAATAGGTATTGATATACTTCTTTACTAATCACTAAATTAAATTTGAAAATTTGGCTAATAGGATTAAAATTATTTTTAACCTTCTTAAAAGTGGTAAAATTACACCCATTTTTAACGGCATAACAACACGACTCTATTCTTGTATAACCTCATTTGGTTTAGAGATTAACCCTTTAGATGTTTCTGACAACAGTCTAGCTGAAAACTCACTAAAGGTAAGGCGCTTTAAAACTGAGGATTTACAAGTACTCAAGGAGGAAATGAGACATATTCGTTTAGTGAAAGAGAACATACCTACCTGTTATATCGTTGAGAATAGTAATCAAAAACCTGTTTTTAGACAGTGGGTTTTCAAAGAGGACAAAAACGAGCAGGTTAAAAATTATTTCGGAGGTCTTTTTCCTATGCTAAAAAAGAATGAAGCACTTTTAGAAGGTGGATTTACACATCTAGATTACCGAGGTCAAAGTATTATGGCTAAAGCGATACTTAGTATTTTTCAACTTGAAGAAAATAATGATATCAAACGTTATATTACTTTTGTAGACATAACCAATATAGCTAGTATAAAAGGTCTAAACAAAGTTGGCTTTAAACTTTACTTGTTAAGAAAAGAAGAATGGTTTTTATTTAAACGAACTATTTCTTTTTTTCCTATCACTACGGAAATTGAAAAAAGCTACATTTCGACTATTTCTAGCAAAACATAATTAAGTTTTAATTTTTTCTAAAGGATATAAATATTAATTTTGTTTAAAATACTACACAATGATAACATCAGATCAAATTAAAGATCTAAACACACGCCTCGATAAACTTAGGCACTATCTTTGACATAGATGCCAAATTAATAGAGATTTCTAACGAAGAA
>JAWUWM010000007.1:0-21637 GCA_034111845.1 Psychroserpens sp.
TGTAGATTTAAAAATCCCTCCACTTTGTACTGAGCAGTACATTTTATTTGTACTTGAGGGGTCTATAAGAATTTTGTTAACATTTCCACCACCTGTATCTGCAAGCACATTCCATGTTGCTCCACTATCTGTGGATATAAAAATAGTACCACTCGTAGATCCCCAATAATACGTTGTATTAATTGTAGGATGTATGGTTAATGACGATACATTAAGGTTTGATAGATTATCAGTTAACACTATCCAAGATAAACCGCCATCTGTAGATTTCCAAACGCCTCCTGTGTTGGCTCCTGCAATAATATGATCTGGGTTTTCAGATTCAACAGCGACTGATGTAATTCGACCAACTCCAGGATTCCAACCACTAGTTGCATTCCAAGATTCTGGTCCTAATTGTTCCCATGAGCCAACGGTCGTTCTCGCTAAGGATGAATTTTGATTGAGATAATTATTATAATTTTCTAATTCTGTGAGGTAAAAATCTGGAGATGGTAACATCCCGTTCTCATCCATTTGTCGCAATGCTTGATACTCCCAACGTTTATATGGTTTGTAACCATTTCCACGCGCTGTGCCAACTTGAGCAAAATGAGCTTCGGCTGTTGCTTGAATTTGTTGAACTGTGTGAGTTCCTTCTAAAATCATCTCCTTATAGTCTTGCGCAAAGCTTGTAGTGGCAAAGAATAAAAGAAAGAGCAGTAAATAGTGATTTTTCATGTTTGAAATAGGTTAATTAAATTTAGAGTATAACAAATAATTCCCAACAGCTATCTCTAATTGAGAAAAGCGCATAATTCATTAGAAATTACTTAATATTGTTTACAATTTTTTTACTAAGATAAGACAATTCAAATAAAACCCTGTTAAAACACCCTATATGTCGACGAACGTCATCATTTTACTCATTCTAGCCTATTTTGGCGTATTAATTTTGATTTCTTACTTCACTGGTAAAGAAGACTCTAACGAGGCTTTTTTTAAGGCTAAAAAACAATCACCATGGTATATCGTTGCTTTTGGTATGATTGGCGCTTCTTTATCTGGTGTTACCTTTATATCTGTGCCTGGTCTAGTTGATGGGCAGCAGTTTGCTTATATGCAAGGTGTTTTTGGTTTTTTTGTAGGCTATTTAATAGTCCTTCTTGTTTTACTTCCTTTATATTATAAACTAAATGTGACTTCTATTTATCAATATTTAGAACATAGATTTGGTACAGTAAGCTATAAAACTGGTGCATTTTTCTTCTTATTATCAAGAGTTACTGGAGCTTCATTTAGGCTCTATTTAGTAGCTCTAGCAATGCAATATATTGTTTTTGAAGACTTAGGCGTTCCATTTTGGGTTACCGTAGTTATCTCTATTTTATTAATATGGATCTATACTAAAAGAGGCGGAATTAAAACTATTGTTTGGACAGACACATTACAAACACTCGCTATGCTTACTTGTGTTGGTGTCGCCATCGTTTTAATTGCAAATAAATTAGAATGGTCTGCCACAGAAATTCTAAGTAATGACTTATTTAAATCTAAAAGTCAAATTCTATTTTTTGATGATGTCAACGCTAAAGAATATTTCTGGAAATACTTTATTGGTGGTATATTCATAACGATAGCAATGACTGGTCTAGACCAAGATATGATGCAAAAAAACCTGACTTGTAAAAACAAAAAGGATGCTCAAAAAAATATGCTCTCTATGTCTGTTTTATTAGTCATAGTCAACTTCATATTTTTAAGCCTAGGTGCGTTACTATTTATTTATGCTGAAAAATTTGGAGTCGATATTCCTGTCATAGATGGAAAAACCAGAAACGATTTGTTATTTCCAGAAATTGCAATGAATCAAAACCTCGGTACTGGTTTAGCGGTGACTTTCATTATAGGGTTGATTGCAGCTGCTTACAGTAGCGCAGATAGCGCACTAACATCTTTAACAACATCCTTCGCTGTAGATTTTATGAATATTGAGAAAAAAGAAATAGCGCAACAAAAACCACTTCGCAAGAAAGTTCATATAGGGGTATCGATAGTATTAATAATTGTGGTAATTATCTTCAACTCTCTTGAGGGCAGCGTCGTAAGCAATCTATTCAAGTTTGCCACATTTACTTATGGTCCTCTATTAGGTTTATTTGCATTTGGAATCCTAAGCAAGAGAGCTATAAAAGATACATACGCCTGGATTATTGGCTTAACAGCTATTCTTATTACTTATGGAATAACGTCGTTACCAGAATCTGTTATTGGTGCCTATAAATTTCACTGGGAAGTATTACCAATTAATGGGTTGATTACTATGCTTGGTTTATATTTAATTTCTAAAAAACCAACTAGTATTGATTTATAGATAATAAAACCAAAGTACAAGCCTCTTCAAAATAAATCTGTTCCGCTTTCAATGTATTCTGAAATTCTGGATTCTCTGTTCCTGGATTGAAGATTACTCGTTTTGGATTCAAACCAATGATATAGTCATAGTACTGTTTTTGACGTTGTGGATTAAGATATAAAGTCACAGTATCAATAGCTGCATACGGTATTAAATCAGTATCAATAGCTACACCTGCTACTTGACCTTGTCGTAAACCGAAAGCAACAACCTCATGATTGTTTTCATCCAGTCTCTTAATTGCAATATTAGAATAACGGTTCTCTTTTAATGATGCTCCTACAACTAAAGTTTTCTTACTCATATATTTTACTTTCTACAAAAATATAACTCCTAAATCAAAATTAGACTTCAAAATGTTAAAACCATGTTAACTAGTGTTAAAAGGAGTAACAATAAAATTAAACAATCGTCTATGTAGTAACAACCATTTCAATCAATCAATCAATCAATCACAATGAAATCAATCGTACAGCTGTGCATATGCCTGTTTACAATCTTGACATTTGCACAACCTCAACAACAAGCCCTTAGAGAAGGACAAATTTCAGGCAGAGTCATAGACGCCAACTTACATGAGCCATTATCTTATGTAAATATTGTAATCAAAGATGCTGCAAACAAAACCATTACTGGCGGAATTACGAAAGACGATGGCACATTTCACATTGAAAAAACACCCGAAGGTCAACTCACAGTTTCTATTCAATATATAGGTTATAAAACGATTTCAAAATCCATAAATATAGGTTAAGATGATCGCGCAACATTTAGCTTTAATTATAATGATATTTTAAATACCATGGTTTTTGAATTTTAAGATGATAGACCAACACCTCAAGTCGGGCAATTTAACTGGGAATCAAACACATGGAATATTGCCATATCCTATCGCTTTGGTGGTGGAAAATATAGAGCTCTAAAACGAAAAAGTAGAGATGACAATGAAAAATCTGGAAGTGGAGGATTCATCTAATTGTGAAGAAAAATTTAGTAACCTACATATAATAGTTGATGGTTAGTGTTAGTGTACGGTTATTAAATAAGAAAACCCAAAACGTCAAGTTTTGGGTTTTTGTTTTTACATAATAAAATGTTAAAACCTAATATATGTGTAATCAAATAGTTTAAGTCACGACAAAAACTGTAGACATGATAATAGTTTATTAAAATTAGCCTTTTAGTACACAAAATTTCAGGTGGTTAATAGCAAGAAAATCCGTGGTTCATACTACGGGTTTTTTTCTTCGGAAATTTGATAACTCCACAGGATGTTAATTGATAGTTAAAACTGTTAACATATAAAATAAAAAGGAAATTTGAGCGTCTTAAGGTTGTGATAAGTGTTAAGCGCTATCAATTTAATGCCGAGTAGTCGGATCACAACTTAATGGTTATAGTTTTAGTGTATAGTTAAATTGATTAATAGCAAAAAAATCCCGAAACGAGAGTTTTGGGATTTTTTGTTTTCTGTCTAGTTATTTATTTACAAAATATTCTATATTTTAAACAACTCTAATCATTTTCAATACTTATAGATTTTATAACCCAATCAAAAGTAGACACATACGAAACAATAATAGAACCTTCGACTTCAGAAATATTAACAGAATTTGCTAGTATATTTTTTTATTTAATTATCACTGCCCTGTTAATTCTCGTTTTTGTTGTCTGTTTAAATTACTCAAATATCTAAATCTAAAAATAAAATTTTTAACTAAAGAACTTGATAATTAACTATGCTCTTGTAAAATATATGAACGAAATAGTTCCTTTTGAAAGCTAAGAGATATAAACACAAAATCCCAAAGTTAAATCTTTGGGATTTTGTGTATTAGAACTATTTCAGCCATTGTTTGTATGATCAACCAACAATTTTAAAAATTTTTATTGTAGAGCCTATATTTTTTTGATTGACGATTATGAGATCTCTATTTTCAAAGAGATTTATGTGTTACCATTTAATAATAACACTTCCCCAAGTAAACCCGCTACCAAAAGCAGCTAATACAACAGTATCTCCTTCTTTTATTTTACCTTGTTCCCATGCTTCAGTTAAAGCTATTGGAATAGAGGCTGCAGTTGTATTACCGTATTTTTGAATATTATTAAAGACTTGATCGTCTTCTAATTTGAACTTACGTTGTATAAATTGTGCAATTCGTAAATTGGCTTGATGCGGAATCAACATATCTATATCATCAACCTCAAGATTATTTTTCATTAAACCTTCCATAATCACTTCACTAAAACGGACCACTGCATTTTTAAATACAAATTGTCCATTCATATGCGGGAAATAACTTTCGTCATTAGGGTCATTATCAGCAATAATATCGCTTACCCAACGCTTACCCATTCCTGGTGCAATTAATACCAACTCTTCAGCATGCTCTCCTTGAGAGTGCAAGTGTGTTGATAAAACACCCTTATTCATATCTTCTTCTCGTGTTAAAACTGCAGCTCCCGCTCCGTCTCCAAAAATCACGGTTACCCCTCGTCCTCGAGTCGTTTTATCCAATCCATGAGAATGTAATTCACTACCAATAACAAGTATATTCCTATACATGCCTGTTTTGATAAAATTATCTGCCACAGCAATGGCATATACAAATCCAGAACATTGATTTCTAACATCCAATGCTCCTACAGTTTTGATATCCAAAGCATGTTGCACTTGAACTCCCGGTCCAGGAAAATACATATCTGGACTTAAGGTAGCAAACACAATAAAATCAATATCATCTTTGTCAATTCCTGCACGTTCAATGGCGATTTTAGCAGCCTTCACTCCCATTGTAGCAGTAGTATCACCAGATCCTTTCTCTACCCAACGACGCTCTTTGATCCCTGTACGCTCTTGAATCCATGCATCATTAGTATCCATCATTTCTGACAAATCTGCATTAGTCACCACATTATCAGGAACATAATGCCCCAGACCTATTATCTTGGAATTGTACATAGTAATTTTATTTTCGTTTCCTAAATACCGGAAAATTTATTAGCTTTTTATCGAGTGCTAATTTACCATTTTAAGCGCTAGCAAGGATTTAGTTAGGACAATATTAATTATGCACGCATAGGACTATTTGTGATTTTAACAACAGATTCATGTCATAAGTTTTGATTTATAAGTAACTTATACCCACTAATCAATTTTTTAATTCATCATGAAAAAATTCATTCAATTATTTGCATTTTTATTAGTATCAATAAGTTACGCCCAACAAAGCCTAAGCTACCAACAGCCCTCAGAAGAAATTTTAGAATTAGCAGATGTGGACCTCGCTCCTGGCGTGCAAATGGATAGCAAAGGAGAAAACATAGTCTTGCTTTACCGTAATCAATATAAATCTATTGCTGAGCTTTCTGAAACGGAACTAAGACTTGCTGGATTGCGTATAAATCCCATAACAAACATTGGCAGTAGAACAAACTATTACACCAATCTAAAAGTCAAAAAAATTGATGATAAAGACACCAAGCAAGTTTCTGGATTACCTGAAGATGCCAGACTATCTGGTTTTAGCTGGTCGCCAGATGAATCTATGATTGCATGTTTAAATACTACTAATAAAGGTGTCGAAGTTTGGATATTGAACATTTCCGAAGCAAAAGCAACTAAAATTACCGGTGCTACTGTGAATGCAAATATGGGAAGTACTATTAATTGGTTCAAAGACAATAAAAACCTACTCGTAAAAATGCTCCCAAATGATAGAAAAGCTTTAATTAACACAGAAACAGCGGTTCCAAGTGGTCCAACAATCTCTGTGAGTGATGGTGAAAAGGCACAAAATAGAACCTATCAAGATTTATTAAAAACACCCAATGATGAATTTAATTTTGAACAACTCGCCCGTTCAGAAATTAAAAAAGTATCTATTGATGGTACTATACAAGACTTCTTAGGCGCAGATATGTATCGCGGTGTTCGTTTTTCGCCAGATGGAAATTATATGATGATCACTAAAATAAAGCGTCCGTTTTCATATTTAGTCACCTATACGCGATTCCCTAGTGAAAGTATAATGTACGATGCAAAGGGGTCTAGTATAACAACTGTCAATGACGTGGCTTTAGATGAAGTAAGACCTAAAGGGTTTATGTCCACAAGAACTGGTAAGCGTAACATGACATGGAGAGATGACAAACCATCAACGCTTGTTTGGGCAGAAGCTTTAGATAAAGGTGATCCTGCAGTAGAAATAGATTTTAGAGATGCTGTTTATGAAGTAAATGCGCCTTTTAATGGTCAGTCAAAACTCATCTTAAAAACCATACAACGTTTTGCTGGTGTAGAATGGGGAAATGACAACACTGCTGTAGCTTACGATTATTGGTGGAACACAAGAAATACAAAAACCTACCTCTTCAACCCATCAAATGCTAAGTCTACAATTATCACAGATAGAAGTTATCAAGACGTATATAGCGATCCTGGAAATTTCGTGAATTCTAAAAACGAATTTGGTCGCAATACATTAACTATGAATGGTGATAAACTCTATTTAATGGGAGATGGTTATTCTAAAGAAGGTCAGTTTCCTTTTATTGATGCCTATAGCATAAAAAGCAATACATCGAAACGTTTGTATCAATCAGCATATACAGACCAACTCGAAAGCTTAAACTATGCTATTGACATGAAAAAAGGAGAGATTCTTGTGCGTATTGAGTCTCAGAAAGAATACCCTAATTATTATATTAGAAATATCAACAAGGAAGACGATATAACAGCGATTACTACTTTTGAGAACCCCTTTAAAAGTCTTGAGAATATTGACAAACGTGTCATTAACTACAAACGTGATGATGGATTAGATTTAGAAGGCACACTCTACTTACCATTGAACTATAAAGAAGGCGAAAAATATCCTATGATATTATGGGCTTATCCTCGCGAATTTAAAGATAAGGCGAGTGCTTCTCAGAGTACAGCAAACCCAAACGAATTTGTCTATCCATATTGGGGCTCGCCAATTTACTGGGTAACTAAAGGTTATGTCGTTCTAGACGACGCAGCGTTCCCAATTGTAGGAGAAGGTAGTGATGAGCCAAACGATTCCTTTAGAACACAATTAGTAGCCAATGGAAAAGCTGCAATTGACGCAGTTGACACTCTTGGTTATATCGATAGAACTAAAGTTGCAGTTGGAGGTCACAGTTATGGCGCATTTATGACAGCCAATTTATTATCTCATTCTAATTTATTTGCTGCCGGTATCGCGAGAAGCGGCGCCTACAATAGAACATTGACACCTTTTGGCTTTCAAAGTGAAGAACGCAGTTATTGGGAAGCTCCAGAAATTTACTATAACATGTCGCCTTTTATGCATGCTGATAAAATGAAAACACCTTTACTTCTAATTCATGGTGTTGCCGATAATAATTCTGGTACATATCCTTTACAGAGCGAACGGTATTTCAATGCCCTAAAAGGCTTAGGCGCTCCTGTGAGACTAGTCATGTTACCAAAAGAGAGTCATGGCTACAGGGCTAAAGAATCTATCATGCACATGCTTTGGGAACAAGACCAATGGTTAGATACCCATGTAAAGAATCGCGTTGAAAAAGAGAAAATCATTGACAATAAAGACACTGAAATCAAAAATTAAGTATATTTCATGCCGAGTTAAAACCATTCAGTAACATGAATGGTTTTTTTATGTCATCTTGTCACAAATCAGCTATTGGTATTTTATTTGACTAGTAGGTATATAGAATAATAAATCTATATATTAACAGATTCCCACTTTCGTGGGAACATTTAATAAAATTAAATATGACAAAAGGGAGTATTAATGTATCGGTAGAGAATATCTTTCCGTTAATTAAAAAGTTCTTATACAGCGATCACGAAATCTTTTTACGTGAGTTGATTAGTAATGGTACAGATGCCACACTTAAGTTAAAGCATTTGACGAGTATTGGAGAATCTAAAAGTGATTATGGAAACCCAGTAATTGAAGTGAAAATTGATAAAGAAGGAAAGAAACTTCATATCATTGATCAAGGTTTAGGGATGAGCGCTGATGAGGTTGAAAAATACATCAACCAAGTCGCTTTTTCTGGAGCTGAAGAGTTTTTAGACAAGTACAAAGATTCTGCAAAGGATTCTGGTATTATTGGACATTTTGGACTAGGATTTTACTCCGCCTTTATGGTTGCAGAAAAAGTAGAGATCATAACAAAATCACATACAGATGCACCAGCTGCACATTGGACATGTGATGGCTCACCTGAGTTTACATTAGAACCATCTGATAGAACAGAGAGAGGATCTGAAATCATACTTCATATCGCAGAGGATTCTACTGAGTTTTTAGAAGACAACAGAATAAGCGAATTATTATCTAAGTATAATAAGTTTATGCCTGTTCCAATAAAATTTGGAACTAAAGACGTTAATGACCCTGAGTTTACACCAGAGACAACAACAGATAAAGATGGTAAGGAAACAACTGAGCCGCACAAACAAATATCTGTAGATAACATCATCAACAACCCTACTCCTGCTTGGACAAAGCAGCCAACTGAGCTTGAAGATGAAAATTACAAGAGTTTTTACCGTGAATTATATCCTGCACAATTTGAGGAGCCATTATTTCACATTCACTTAAACGTAGATTACCCGTTTAACCTTACTGGGATTTTATATTTCCCTAAGATGACGAATGATATGGGTATGCAAAAGGATAAAATCCAATTGTACCAAAATCAAGTCTATGTTACTGATAATGTTGAAGGCATTGTACCAGAATTCTTAACGATGTTAAGGGGTGTGATTGATTCTCCAGATATACCGTTGAATGTGTCGCGTTCGTACTTACAAGCTGATGGTGCAGTGAAGAAGATTTCATCTTACATTACACGTAAAGTTGGTGATAAATTGAAATCATTATTCAATGCGAATCGTGAAGATTTCGAAGCGAAATGGGATGATATCAAAATTGTTATTGAATACGGAATGCTCTCTGAAGATAAATTCTTTGAAAAAGCAGATGCTTTTGCTTTGTATCCAACAGTTGATGGTAAATTCTATACGTATGAAGAATTATTCAACAAAACAAAAGCAAATCAAACCGATAAGGATGGTAAGCTCGTATTGTTGTATGCTTCTAATAAGGATACTCAACATTCATATATTGAAGCTGCAAAAGCTAAAGGATATGAAGTATTAATGCTAGACACTCCTATTGTACCGCACTTAATTCAAAAGCTAGAGTCGTCTAAAGAGAATATCTCTTTTGCTCGTGTTGATGGTGATCATATCAATAACTTGATTAAAAAGGAAGAAACTGCGATTTCTAAACTTTCCGAAGAAGAAAATACAACATTGGATACCTTATTGAAAGAAGTGATTCCTCAAGAAAAATTTTCTGTGCAATTAGAAGGTTTAGATAGTGATGCATCACCGTTTATTATTACACAACCAGAATTTATGCGTCGTATGAAAGAGATGCAACAAACTGGTGGTGGCGGAATGAACATGTTTGGCAATATGCCAGAAATGTACAATTTGGTCGTGAATACTAACTCTGAGTTGGTTAACGAGATATTAAACACAAAGACGAAGAAGAAACAAGAACGTTTGATCAC
Organism: Psychroserpens sp.; assembly: GCA_034111845.1. GTDB lineage: Bacteria > Bacteroidota > Bacteroidia > Flavobacteriales > Flavobacteriaceae > Psychroserpens. The sequence continues at coordinate 10,001 of JAWUWM010000007.1, forward strand.
GCAAAGTTTAGACTTGGCGCGTTTATCTCAAGGTTTATTGAAAGGTGAAGAACTCACTAATTTCATTAAACGTAGTTATGAGATGATCAAATAATATCTACGGAAATTTTAAAACGAAACCACTTTAAGCAATTAAAGTGGTTTTTTTATTTCACAACTTCATCAACAATTCACTTATATTTGCGCTAAGCACACACTATGAGTTTTACACTTTTATCTTCGCCTTTACAAGGGTTTACCGATTTCCGATTTAGGAATGCACAACAGAAATATTTTGGAGGTATTGACACGTTTTATGCGCCGTACATTCGTCTCAACGGAAAGTTAAAAGTAAAATCCTCCTACGAACGTGATTTATTACCTGAACACAACACGACGCTAGAAGTTATACCACAAGTGATTACCAATGATGCCGAGGAGTTTTTATTTGTTGCCAAATATGTACAGCAGTTTGGATACAAAGAACTCAACTGGAATTTAGGTTGCCCCTATCCCATGGTTACCAATCGAGGAATGGGTTCTGGCTTAATTTGTGATCCAAAAAAGATTGACGATATTTTACATCGTGCCCACAACGAAACTGATATTTTAGTCTCCATGAAAATGAGAATGGGCTATGACAATAGTGAAGAGATTCTACGCGCCTTCCCCATTTTAGATAAATACCCGCTTAAAAACGTTGCTATTCATGCGCGCATTGGAAAGCAGCTATATAAAGGTGGTGTGGATTTAGACGCCTTTCAAAAATGTATAGATGTAGCTAAACACAAACTATACTACAATGGTGATATTACATCGTTAGCGCAGTTCAAAAAAATGCAAGAGCGTTTCCCTAGTATTGATCATTTTATGATTGGTCGCGGATTAATTGCTGATCCTTTTTTACCGAGTATGATAAAAAACAATACGACGGAGTACCCTAAAAATCGCTGGGAACTATTTGAAACCTTTCATAACGAAATATACGAACAATACGATGCTGCTTTATCAGGCCCAACACCTATAAAAATGAAGATGCTGGGGTTTTGGGAATATTTTTCACAATCATTTTCTAATCCACAAAAAACCTATAAAAAGATTAAAAAAGCAACAAATCCCGTAAAATACAAACAAGCTGTAAAAGAGATTCTTAATACGGAAGGTTAATATCTCATATTTACGAAAGATCCTTTTACCTTTTACAGACGACTTCTTAGCTTGTCTTAGCACTCTTTTGGACTACAGAACGATACATACACCCTCTAAAGTTTCTGAAGAAAACGTTACTAAAATTCTAATCTCATGTTTTTTTTAACCTTCAAAATTTTCGCGACTAGTCTTTGTAAATTCTAATTTTAAAATTATCTTATAGCCTATATACTTCATTAATGGACGAAAAGCTAATTTCAAGAAAAAAACCTGCGTATCCTATTACAGATGCCCTCTCCAGTTATCTCAGTAAACAAGGTAGGAACATTAAAATTCCCGTTTTTTACGATGATTTATTGCGCTTTCAAGGTGCCGTAGAAATTTTTGATACGAACGATAATGACACCCTTTGGATTAGTTGTTATTACGCTGAGCATGAAAGTGAGGAAATCAAATTGAGTTTAAAACAGATCTATTCGATATTACATGCTGATGGTAGTGATTCTATAATACCGTATTTAAATATTGATAGTATTGATTTTTGCACTTTTGGGAACACAAAACCATTCCGGATTAAAGTCAGAAATATTTTAAACGATAACTATATTTTTTTGTACATAAAAAAAGCAGATGCTTCTCGTATTTATGGCTTGGAGTTAGAAGATATATTATCCCCAAATCATATTAATTTTTTAGTTTATAAAGACACATTAATTGAAGAGCATATTTCTGGAATTCCAGGAGACACGTATATAACTGAGCATCTTCATACCATAAGTGAGCAAGACAAAAGAGCCTTAGCAAAAGAATTTGTAAAATTTAATGAACGCTGTTTTGTGAGGTTATTGGCAGATATGCGCTCGTATAACTATGTTGTTGTAATTACTCATGATTTTGATCGTAAACAATATCGTATTCGCGCAGTAGACTTTGATCAACAGAGTTATGAAGGCAATCCAAAGGTATATAAGCCTCAATTCTTAAAAGAGAATAACCCTTTGGTAGAGATGAGTTTAGAAGTATTAGCGAAGAAATCAATTGAACAGTATAAGAAAGAAGAACGCTCACTATTAGCAAAACGAGCAACTAGTGAACACAAACGTTTACGTCATTTAATCCAATGTATGAGGAAAGATACTATTTCATCACCTGAAAAAACCAAACAACTAAAAACAGGTTTATTTAAACTCACGGGTGATGTACGTTTTAAACGTGCTAAAAACATGGGTGGTTTACTCAAAGCGGCCTTAGAGTTTGTGATTAGGAATTACAAAAATGAAAATCCGTTTATCATCAAATAATACCACGTCATAATGAAAATTAAAAAGGTTCTTGTTGCCAATAGAAGTGAAATTGCAATACGTGTTTTAAGAGCATGTGCAGAATTAAATCTAGCGACTGTAGCCATTTATACGTATGAAGATCGCTATTCACAGCATAGAAATAAAGCAGACGAATCTTACCAAATTGGAGAAGATAACCAACCGCTAAAACCGTATTTAGATATTCATCAAATTATTGATTTGGCAAAATCAAAAGATGTTGATGCGATTCATCCTGGGTATGGCTTTCTCTCTGAAAACTCAGAATTTGCCAGGCAATGCGCTGCTAATGACATTATTTTCATTGGTCCAAAACCTGAGGTCATGGACGCTTTAGGCGACAAAATCACAGCAAAAAAAGTTGCAGTAAAATGTAATATCCCTATTATAGAAAGCAATACAAACAAATTAACCTCATTAAAAGTTGCACTTTCTGAGGCTGATGCTATTGGTTACCCGTTAATGCTAAAAGCTGCTTCTGGTGGTGGTGGGCGAGGTATGCGAATTATAAGAAAAGGTAAAGATTTAGAACTCAACTTTGATTCTGCAAGAAACGAAGCGCTCAATGCTTTTGGAGATGATACGATGTTTTTAGAAAAATATGTTGAAGACCCTAAACATATCGAAGTTCAAATAGTAGCAGATAATCATGGTAACATAAGACATTTACATGAACGTGATTGCTCTGTGCAACGTCGCCATCAAAAGGTAGTTGAAATCGCACCTTCTTTTAATGTTAGTAACAACGTCAAACAAGACTTATATAACTATGCACTGGCTATGGCCACCGAAGTAGGTTACAACAATATTGGTACCGTAGAGTTTTTAGTGGATAGAGACGATAACATTTATTTTATTGAAGTCAACCCAAGGATTCAAGTAGAACATACCGTTACAGAAATGGTTACCGGAATTGATCTAGTGAAAACTCAAATTTTTGTTGCAGGAAATTACAGACTAGATAGCCAACAAATAAAAATTTATGAGCAAGAGACTATTGCCACATATGGCTTTGCGTTACAATGTCGTTTAACCACAGAAGATCCTGCAAATAATTTCACTCCAGATTATGGCAATATCACAACGTACAGAAGTGCTTCAGGAATGGGCATTCGTTTAGATGCCGGCAGTATTTATCAAGGCTATCAAGTAAGTCCGTTTTTTGATTCTATGCTAGTAAAAGTGTCTTCACATGGAAGAACATTAGATGGTGCTATTCGCACAATGGTAAGAGCCTTAAAAGAGTTTAGAATTAGAGGTGTGAATACAAATATCCATTTTTTACAAAATGTAATTCAGCATGATACTTTTAAAGAAGGGAAGGTCTCGGTTAATTTTATTCAAAATACGCCAGCTCTTTTTAATATTAAATTACCGCAAGATAGAACCTCTAAAGTGGTTCATTTTCTAGCTGAAGTTGTGGTTAATGGAAATTCTGACGTCAAACATATTGATGAAAACAAAGTCTTTAGAACGCCCAAAGTCCCCAAGTTTAGTTTATCAGAGTCGTATCCAAAGGGAACAAAAGATAGACTTACTGAAATGGGTCCAGAAAAATTCTGTACTTGGTTAAAAGACGAGAAAAAAATTCATTATACCGATACCACCATGCGAGATGCACATCAATCGTTGCTCGCTACGCGAATGCGAACGTTTGATATGATGCAAGTAGCTGAGAGTTTTGCTAAAAACCATCCCAATACATTTAGTATGGAAGTTTGGGGAGGTGCGACGTTTGATGTCTGTTTACGATTTTTACATGAAAGTCCATGGACGCGATTAAGAGAATTGAGAAAGGCGGTACCTAATATTTTATTACAAATGTTATTGCGTGGTTCTAACGGTGTAGGTTACAAAGCGTATCCAGATAATCTCATCGAAAAATTTGTTGAAAAATCTTGGGAAAATGGCGTGGATATCTTTAGAATATTTGATTCTCTTAATTGGGTAAAAGCTATGGAACCAAGTATTAGCTATGTGCGCAACAAAACAGGAGGTATTGCAGAAGCTGCCTTGAGTTACACAGGTAATATTTTGGATGTTAATGAGACAAAATACAACCTTAAATATTATACGCAACTTGCTAAAGATTTAGAAAATGCAGGGGCACACATGATTGCGATTAAAGATATGGCTGGTTTACTAAAACCATATGCTGCTACTGAATTGATTTTAGCATTAAAAGACACTGTTAAAGTACCCATTCATTTACATACACACGACACCTCATCTTTACAAACAACAACATACTTAAAAGCTATTGAAGCTGGTATTGATGTTGTAGATGTGGCACTCAGCGGATTATCTGGTTTAACATCTCAACCAAATTTCAATTCGGTTGTAGAGATGATTAAGAACCAACCTCGAGCTCATGAATTCGATATCAAAAAATTAAATGAATTTTCAAATTACTGGGAAGATACACGAGAATTATATTATCCGTTTGAGTCTGGTTTAAAAGCAGGAACTGCAGAGGTCTATCAACATGAAATCCCTGGCGGACAATACTCAAACCTAAGACCTCAGGCCACAGCTTTAGGATTAGGAGATCGTTTTGCAGAAGTTAAAACCATGTATGCAGAGGTTAATGCGCTTTTTGGTCATTTAATAAAAGTAACACCAAGTTCTAAAGTGGTTGGTGACATGGCCATCTTTATGGTGACTAATAATTTAACGACAGACGATGTTTTAGAACGTGGTCAAGATCTTTCTTTTCCAGAATCGGTGATTAGTTTCTTTATGGGAGACTTGGGTCAACCTTATGGCGGATTTCCGAAGAAAATACAAAGCATTATTCTTAAAAACAAAAAACCATATACCAATAGACCCAATGCGCATTTAGAACCTATTGATTTTGACCTAGAGTTTAAAGCCTTCAAAAAGAAGTTTCAAAAAGGGTTTACACGTGATATCGAAATGGAAGATTTCTTATCCTATACACTATACCCAAAAGTATTTGAACAAGCCCATGAAAATTATAAAAAGTATGGCAATTTAGCATTTATTCCAAGTAAAAATTTCTTCTATGGGATGAAGCTAAGAGAAGAAATTTTAATAGAATTAGAGCCAGGAAAAACGGTAATCATTAAATTATTATCTATTGGTATCCCTAATGATGATGGCATTAGAACTGTGTTTTTTAAAGTCAATGGCGAAAATAGATTCGTTGAAATCTTAGACACCTCTTTGAATATTAAAAAAACAGAAAACACTAAAATTGACACATCTAATCCAGAAGAAATTGGAGCACCATTGCAAGGGTCGCTCTATAAAGTCTTGGTTAAAAAAGGGCAAGTAATTAAAGAAAATGATCCTTTGTTTATTATTGAAGCCATGAAAATGGAAACCACAGTTACTGCGTCTAAAGCAGGTACGGTAAAATCTGTAACTTTAGAAGCAGGTAGTATGGTAAAACAAGATGATTTGGTAGTTACATTGAGATATTAACATGATAAATTTATAATGCTCAACAATAGATTTTAAACCACTTTAGTCTTACAAAGTGGTTTTTTCTTGTTAATTATTGGCGATTAACTAGTTTACAAAAAGAAAATGAATCTTAAGCGTTCTTTAAAAATGTTTGATGTCAAATAGTAGCACATTACCTCATATTTAGGGGTTACCATAGAAAACTTGAGTAGGCTTAGAAATTAACTCGCTAAGAAATAACCAAGTTGCTCTCAACATGGTTTTCATTTGAATTACAACCGTTTAACTAATTTATAAAAAGAACAACGCCCCTTAACTATCCATTAACAATGTTTTATTTATATTAATCTGACCAATTAAAACCTAATGAAGTCCGATAACTCTAAAATTAACAAAATATTTAAAGATCTTATATTTTCTGAAATGAAAATAAAAGTTATAGAGTCTGTATTTCATAAAGTCAATTGCAAAAAAGGTTCTATAATTCTAAATGCTGGTGACATCGCAAATGCGCACTACTTTATAGACAGTGAATGCCTTAGATCTTATCATGTTGATACCCACGGAAAAGAGCATACGGTTTAATTGGGTATTAAAGATTGGTGGATTAGTGACTATACCGTATTTTTTTTTGAAGATAAATCGATTATGAATATTGAAGTATTACAGGATGCTCTTCTCTATAAATCATCAAAAATAGATAAAGAATTTCTATATTAAAAAACACCACAAATTGAGAGCTTTTTTAGAAAAAAAAACTAGAACGCGCTTTTGAAGCTTTTCAAAAACAAATTTTGAAAAACTTATCGCAACCTGCCTCCGAACGATACACCAATTTTGTAAAAAACTATCCTAGTATTGAGAAATCTGTGAAGAATTATCACATCGCATCATATCTAGGCATTACTGTAAGAAGTTTAAGTAACATACGGAAAGAAACAGCATATTCTTAGATTACTTAACATACCTCAATTTTTATAAGCACATATTATAGTAATTTCGCAATTCATTAGTTTTTATAGATCCCTAATTTATAAATCCCTATGATTGATTAATAACTAATTAAACGCGGGTGTGTAACACTTGTGTTTTTTTTATATTTAATTTTTGGTTAGTACAAGACACAGCTCACGTAAACGACTCCATATTATCTACTTAATTAGAAGTAAGATCAAACCCATTAACAGCATCAGAAATCTCATATCCTAACCGATAACCTTCAGTGCAATCCATTCGCATATGAACTCCTAATGGAATTCTAGAAAAAGCATTTTCTTCGGCCATTTCACTAAATGAGCTAAATTGTCTTGGTGTGCCTCTAAACTCTGTTCGCCCCTCATGAGTTATATCTGTAAAATCCACATTATTTCCAAACTCATTAATAAATAGTCCAGCAGCTGCTGACGCAAACGTTGAATGTCCAGATGGATAACTGGGAAATGATGGGTTTGGCCAAAATACTAAACGATATAAATTGGTCTGGTAGTCTGGATCTATGAATTCATTGATATATACATTTGGTCGCATTACCATGTATTCGTATTTATCTGACCAACTAGAGACCGCTGCATCATTAAGTGAAAAACCTAACTTCAAAAACAATGTCAATGTTCTTTCATAATCCAAATCAAATTGACTCACTAATTGACCTGCAATTGAGAATTGATGTCCTGGTGGACTCAGCATTAAACCTTCAACATCATCAGACCAAAACTCAGCAATCCACAAATTTTCATTATCGTCTTCCTTTGCAGTATTATTAAGTTCTAAAACTTCATTCATTTGATTATAATAAGAACTATTTACAGTTTCACTATAGTCAATTGATGGCGGAACGCTCGAAGTTTCCGCAGAAGAGATAACAAAAGTCCTCACAGACTCCCAATTGGGGAACCAAGCACGTTCTTCATCTGCGCTATAGGTCCAAAAGCCATCACCAATGGGTGGTTCATATGTAAAAGGTTGTGGGTTTAGTATTTGCTGCTCAGCTTCAGTATCGGTTTGACTATAAGTTATTACACGTTGTGCTACATAATTACCCCATTCTCTTGAATTCTCTATGATTTCAGTAGATAAATCTTGAGAAAGCACACTCTCTTTTTCGTCTTCTAATAGATCAAACGAAGCACTCAAGTCTCCAGAAATATTATGCATAAAGTGATTCATCACGCGCGCATAGCAAGCATTTAAAGCAATATCTAAATCCATAATGTCTGGACGTTGATTTTCATTAATACTAAACCCTTGTAATCTAGACTCATTAGACGAGAAATTCGCCATTTCAGAAACAGAGGTTTCATAGGCAGCCAGATGGATATAAGCAAGTGCTCTAGAGGTAGCTGTCGGTCTCATCCCGTAAGAGTATCTATCAACACTTTGCCAAACGTTGTTCCAATCTAAGATTAGTTGAGTTGTTGCATCAGTAGCTTCTAAGACCTCTTCATTGGTAATTACTTCAAAATTATCATCGTCATTATCACATGATTCGAAAAGCACGAATGCCAACACCATAATTAATATCCATTTGAACTTTCTGGTTTTCATACTTTTAAATAAATTTCAACTAACTGTTTATCATAATATTTACAAGATAAAAATATATATTTTATTTCTTAAAAACAAGACCAAAATACGCATTAGGGATTTTAAAACCACGTAAATCCACCTATAAATTATGGATTAACAACTACTAAATTTGAATACACAACATTTAGGTTTTAATCAATTAAAGAGCATCTCATGACTGAACCAAAATTTAAAGCCACAATGACCATACCTAAAAACGGCATGGAATTATGGAACAACATCCTTCAAAACCCAATAGGAACATTACCTCAAGGCATCACATAAGACAATTATTTAGTGGCCTCTTATGCTAAATTCTCAGATGGTGTTGCAGTATTTGGTGGTATTGCTGTACTCCTACTCTACTTTATATTTGGCAAACTATTGGTACAGTTTTATGGTAAACAAGAAAAAACGTCTACCAAGTAAACTTCAATAGTCTGTGTTAATTGCTTTTCAAATCACTTTGTAAAACCACAACACCATCACCAATTGTTGGGACTTTTTATTGGATTTACAATCAAAAAAAGAACAACTCAAAGTCACTACATCGCAGTCTATGTATAATTTTTACTACGGAAACATCATAGAACCAAAAGACACCTAAGTATCAGAAACATATCCAGATACCCAACTATTAGCTTCCAACAAAAAAACAACTAACTTAGTATGACGGTGCATTGCAAGAACCTGTGCTCAATCTCGTTAAGTACTTGACATAGTCAATAGTCTAACGCTTTGAAACACATGCAATACAAACGACATGAAAAAACAACAAATTAACTACCGGAATAATATTAAGAATCGGGATTGAACTACCGTTGGCGTTGCTACCAAAAATCTAGGCTTATGGCTTGGTATTGGCATCGTAATAGGTGTTGGCGTTAGGACCTCATTATCTTAAAAGGATAATAAAAAGATGCTAAATCTTGACATCATAGACCACTAAATAACGTCCACCTATGATCCTAAAAACCCCGTAAATATACCTATAGTATTTATAAGAAAATTGACTTAAATTTGTCTGAAAGCGATTTGCTCTCAATGCAATAGACACTATACCAACCCCTTACATTATTAAAAAAGAACCTAAAAGCACTAACACACCAGTTATGAAAACAGTACAAGCAATGCTCATTTCCATTTTACTATGTGCATCATTAATAGTAACAGGACAAGAAGATAAAAAAGACTCTAAATTTGAAATCATCTCGTATGGTGGTATTGGCTATACCAAATTAAGAACCGATATACAACCACGTTATGACTGTAATGCTAACACAGCAGCAATCATTATCAATTATAAACTCACCGATAACATAGGAGTCGCTACTGAATTTGGTTTTGCAGAATTAAGCGGAAACAGATTTAACAGGACAGGACAATTTTACAAAGAACGAAACCTTATAAAAACACCAGCATTACTTACCCTTTATAGAGACCTATCTGAGGATGTATTTATTTTGAGTTATTTAGGGCCTTACGCTCAAAATACATCTCGAGACCGCATGCAATATTTAGGTCTTGGAGAAGCATTGTATGCAGGCTGGAATTTTGGAGCAGGACTCATCTTTAGCGCCCAATCAGATCTCTCCAAATTTAAAACAAGACCAGGCACAACCATTACAGACCAACGAAAACACAGGGGTTTAAACACTGCTGGTGTTTTATTGAGGAATAAACCTCACGCTAACAACCTGTACATCAATACTATACCGCCTTTACTTCTCGTTACTAATTCCAGATGCGGGAACCCGTAAAGATTCCTTTTAGATTTAACATAACTTTACTAAAAACTGAGCAAACGAGGTTTAAAACACATACGTAATTAGCCAAATACGTCCATCAGAAACAACTCAACTATAAAAAAACAAAGAATTGAAAATACTTGGAACTACTGAAATTTCTTGCGAAATAGAAAACTTGCTTGACACTGCTAAAAAATTTTTAGTATTGGTGACACCGCAGCTAAAACTAAATCAAACGCTTAAGAGCAAACTTGCAGATGCTTTTAGGAGGGTTGAACAGGTTTACATTGTACATCGAGAAAATGAACTGCATGTTCATGAAGCAAACTGGCTTCAATCATTTGATAATATTAAGGTATTCTCGATAAAAAAATTAAATTCTAAAACCTATGTAAATGAATCTGTTATGCTAATCACCTCTATGAATTTGTATAAGTACTCACAAATTAACACCCATGAGATTGGAGCACAATTAGACTATGAGCAAAATACAACAGCATATAAAGATGCCCTCAATGAAATACGAATCATACTAGAATCTCAATACTCAAAGTCATACCATCAATTTGATGACATCATTGAGCGTCCAGAAAACTATGCCATGAGTGACTCATTTTGAGAATTGGGTAACAACCTTAGTTTTAAAAATTACAATACACGATCATAAGGGTTCTAGGACTACATTTCTAACCCATCTAAAACGCAAATTGCGTGTAATGACAGTGAACTCTAAGAAGATAAAATTACTGTATTAAGAGGAACAAAGCTTAGAAAAAACGATAGCAACTATAAAAAAAGAGCTGAAGATGCTGTCGAGTTAAGAAACTGAAAAAGCATATGAATACTCAATTAAAAACCTAGTTATCAAAACGGTAAACCATTAAAAAATCAAATTATTTTAACATAGTGTCATCAAAAAACAAGTAGAAGTATGTATTGACTGCTTAACAAAAAGAGTTAATTTTGTCTCACTGAGGATCGCGACAATTAAAGCAGTCTAAATCCTAACACATGGTGTGTAATTTGAGAAACCGAATCACAACCCTAAAAAAACCAACCTAAATACGGGAAACCGTAAGGATATTTAAGACGAATCTCTGATTTTTACAAAATGAGCTATTTTGTAAATCAAGCTTAATGAAGATCTTTTAAAAAAATTGTAGGAATTGGATGTTTAGGTAGTATTAGAGTCTTTATAATAAGTTACATAATAGTTTAAATATTTAGCTCAGATATAGAGACAAGTACTTCAGCTCATACAGAAATCGCAACTAAAGACGTTTCTACAGTACTGATTAAAGACAATCTAAGTTGTTGTAGATCTCCTTTTAAAAGAAACAGAAGCGATTTACACCCCTATGGTCTTGACCTTCTTTAAGAAAGAAAAGACCCTTTAGAGGTTTAAGACTATATAAAAGATATATATAACATATGTTATATATATC
>JAWUWM010000008.1:0-19413 GCA_034111845.1 Psychroserpens sp.
TATATTGAATAGTCCTCTAGAATTTGCTCTAGTCAGCCAAACATTTGGGGTAATTCTATCTTGACTTATCTCCAAAGTCCAATCGTCAAAATCAGCTTTTGATATTGTAATTGTTGGACCTATCCATTCTGTTTGAGCAAATGTCTGATTAATACTCAAAATAATAATTGTAGTTAAAATGTAAATTTGTTTCATTTGGTAAATAATTTAATTGTTAATATTTGTTTTAATGGTTGTTAACGAATTAGCTATAGTTTTGTTTATAAATCATTGATCTTATTGATGTTAAGTCACTAAGATAGTAAAAGTTAAGCAATTTTCCAACGAAAAATTCCAGCGTAATGAATTATAGCCACTGTTTTTTATTTTAAGGACTTAGGTTTGACGCACAGAGAATAAGTCCGATGTTATTTAGCCAGATAGCGACGCATATCTCTCAGGCATAAATTTGACAGATAAGCAACAAGTCAAAGTTAATTTTGGTTTTTTGCGAGTCCAGCTTTTCTGATTTATCTGACTTAAAAGTCAAAAAATAAAAATCCGGAAAATTAAACTAAGCAAAAATGCAGGTAATTTCCGATAGGAAATTCCGCCGTAACGAATTACAGGTGATGTTAGCGACAGTGTTTTTAATAACTGCTAACATATGGCGTTCAGCTTGTCAGTCCGACGAAGTAGAGTAGGCGAGCGACGCAGATCCCAACGTCACCGAATTTGGCGGACGAGAAACGAGTCCGACGTCAAACATGGTTTTCAAGAGTATAGTTTTTTAGTTTTATCTGGCTTAAAAGTTAAAAAAAAAATCGCGAAAAAAAAGCTCGCAAAAAGTTGCGTAGTGCATTGTCGCTAACAATGGTAGAGATAACATATGTTATATCTCTCTCTCAATTATAGTCTTAAACCTAAGGGTCTTTGTTTTCTTTAAGATGGTCACGACAACATGTAAGGCTATTTACTGTTTCAATGGTCGAGATACAAAGCAAGACTAAAATAATTGTTTTTTGTTAAGCAGTCCATACATAGATATACCTGTTTTTTAGTAAAACGAGGTTAAATTTAACAGCTGTTGTTACGGTTTTTCGCAGTGTGAAGTATTGAAGGAGGCGACCATGTATTGGAAGTGCGTTTGTAGGGTGTTTACATTAGGCTAAGCCTAGTAATACATTTGGCTTTCGTGAGGTTGCAATTATTGGTAGCGCGTGTCTATACGATTAGTGGTGTTGTTTAAATACTAAGTTTTAGTCAATACAAACCGCATAGAAAATTCGCTAGGACTTACGTAAGTACGTTTTAACCAAGTAATTAATTTTATAAGGTGTAGTGTGTAGTTTTATTTCAGATTGTCGTAAATCTCTAATATCTTTTTTATTATACTTTTCTCTTTTGATGTTATAGAACTATCATTCTTGTAAATCATAGGCAATAATAGCTTTACCTATAATTCTAAATTCTGATGTATCGTCTAATACGTTATTAAATGCAGCGTAATGCCATTGTCGCCCCAGTCTTCACGCCAAGAATTCACAACTTTAAACGCATTAAAGCTGTCTGAATAACCAACAACTAACATGGCATGACATCCACCTGGAAGGTTATAATTCACAAAGTGTTCTCTGTGAGAAGTTAACCCGAACTTATCTACTATCCCAAATTGAGATGTTAAGAATACCGAAATTAAAATAGGAGTTTGGTCCGTAATCAAAGTTTTCATTTCTAAAACTATGTTCTCGTCATTTAAATACTCACAGTCACTTATTTTATTTGCTGCTGCATTTACAGTTTGTAGTGGATTAGGTTGGATATTACAGGAGTAATCGAAATAGGGAAATGATTCAAGGGAAACCGCTCCTTCTGCTTTTAAAATGTTTAGCGTGTTTTCAAATTCTGTTCCTTCACAAATACCTTGAGATATTTGATTATAAGTATATGCAGGAGTCATAATTCTATTGGAATCATAAGGTAAGTTAGATGTTGTTCTTTCTTGAAAAGATTTTAGATAATAAGTGGTTGTCCAAGAGGCACAAGAGCCTTGTCTACCTTGGTCACCAATTGGTGGTAAAAGAGGTGATAAATTAAATTTTTCAGTTAAAGTATTGGGAATAGTGAGGTTGTCCAACACTTTATTTTCATCAAAAAACATGCTCCACTGCTTGAACATTGGTTAGATCCTGTGAAGTATATTATAGCTTCCTGTGTTGTGAATTGAGTTTCTGTAGACTCATAATTTTCTGCTATTTCTGTATGTGTCTTATCGTCTAAGTCATAACTACAAGACTTCAATAAAAACAGCAAGGCTGTCGAAGCTAAGTATAGTCTTCTCATTTCAAAGTAAATTTTAATTATTGTCAATACCTTAGTGTGTCGATTGTTTTAAAACTGAAATTGATCTCGATAATTATTGGTATAGCACAAGCCGGTTTAGCTTTAGGTCTTAAGTGTCTTCGGTTTAACGAAGTTAGTTGATTTTTTTCTGCAAAATTAAGTTGTGAAATGGCTTGAAGTGTTATAGCCTATAGGCAAAATCAAATGCAGTTCATAACTAGTTTATTAATCTTTAATATCCTGTCTTTAGAGCTTTCAAACCTGATAATTGTCATATTTCATTACGCTGTTTTAGGGTAATTTAGAGTTAATAAAAAATCTCAAAGTTATGCAATTCAAGAAAAATCCAGAGGTCAATGTTGGTAGAAATAGTAGTCTATATTTTGCTATTGGTTTAAACTTAATGTTATTATCAACGTATTTAATGTTTGAGTATAAAAGCTATACAAAAGACAATTTAATTACTGAAGTACTTAATCTAGATGACTATGTCGAGGAGGAAATAGAAATCATAAACCTAAGTACACCACCTCCTCCGCCGGCTCTAGCAATCGTTCCTGAAGATATTAAAGTTGTTGAAGATATTATTGATATTGAAGAAACTATTATAGAAAGTAGCGAAATAAATCAAACAGATATTATCGCTGAGGTAGTAAGAGTTGAAGATTTAGAAGTTGAAGAAGTTGAAGAAGATATTGAAGTGCCTTTTGCAGTCATTGAAAATATTCCAGTATTTCCAGGGTGTGAAAATATGGCAAAAGAAGCGCAAATAAAATGTTTCGAAAACGCCATAAAAGATCATGTTAGAAAAAATTTCAGATATCCACAAACAGCTTTAGATCTTAGAAGGTATGGTAAGGTGTTTGTTCTATTTGTTATAGATAATACTGGACATGTGGCAAAAATTAAAAGCAGAGGTCCAGATAAACTATTAGAAGAAGAAGCAGAACGCATTATTAGCTTGTTACCAAAAATGATACCTGGTAAACAACGTGGTAAACCTGTAAGTGTACCTTATAGTATTCCTATTAATTTTGTGCTGAGCGAGTAAAGAATTCTTATTAATAATTATTAAAAACAGGTATTAATTATCTGTGGAATCATTTACAATAGACCGCTTGAAGTATGGAGTAATGCGTTTTTTTTTTTTTGTTTACAGTTTTTTATCAGTTTGATGAAATAGACAACGAATAAATATACCATTATTATTTATAGGTATCCAATGGATATCAAGCATAACATTCTTAAGAAATGACAATAAAATAGTAGCCTCTAAGAGGCAACTGTTAATCTACAGATGCAATTATTAAGTGAATGCTTAGAGTTTCCGAAGAAAAAGAATAAAATAAGATTTAGAACTCGGTTTATTCTATAATTTCATAGTCAATACTGAGCTTTCGTAAAGCTCTTAACGCAGAGCCAGAGTTTTTATCGTCTACCTCAATATCTACAGCATCACCTTCTAAAAGTATATCTGTAAGTTCATTGGATAAAGAGTCTCCAATATTTGATGAAATCTCTGCAATACATTTGGATATTGCTCTTCTATCTGGTCTTTGTGCATCACAAGACAATAAATTTAATTTCATAGTATGACTAATAAATTTGTGTTGAGATAAGTGCGGATGTCACTTACCTCAATAATGGTTTAATAACGCATGATGCGCTGGGGTATCAACAGATTAAATTAAAAACCGTTGTATTGATACGAAGTTCGACTATTTTTTTGACAACGTCAAGTTATGTTATGGCTTGAGTTTTTAAGACGATCTTAATGCTTAATTTGGTACTTCCCTTTAGTTAATTATTTTGAATAATATTGCTAATCAATTACATGGTTTTAAGTGTTTTTTGTACACTGTAAGACACCTGTTGATACTTTTTTGCAGACTTTCTTACGGTAGTTTTATGAACGTCACAAGCTGTAAGCGATTAATTTAAACAGTGTTTGTTTTTTAGTAAAACGAGGTCATATCCATACTTTTCAACATACCCCAATTCTATAGCTTTGTTAATGTCATCACAAGCATCATTAGTGTTGTTAAGCGCTATATATATTAGTGCACGGTTTCTATAAGCGTAAGCATTTGAAGAGAATAGTTCTAAGGATGTATTGACATCTTTTAATGCTTCTTTCGTATTATCTAGTTGCAAATAGGAGTAGCTTCTATTGCTGTAAGGTAGCGGTGATTTAGGATCTTCTTTAATGATGTCACTAAACATGTTTATAGCCTTAAGGTGGTCTCCTTTTTCTTGATATTGAAAGGCTAAGTTATTCTTAATGTTGTTTAAAGTTGGATCAATGTCAATCGCTTTTTTATAAAACAAAATGGCTTTATCAATAGCATTCTTCTTATCGTTTAAGGTGCCTAAAATCACTAATGTAGCCATGTTTATTGAGTCTTTCTTGTACGATTTTTCAAAATTATAATAAGAACTCACAGGGTAATCTCTTTTTAAATCAATGATTCCTAACGTATAATATAATGAGCTTTTTAAGGAGTCATTTGAAGTTAAATCTATAGTTTTTTTTATTGAGTTGTAAGCGTCATTTAATTGATCTAATTTGAATTCTAATATTCCTTTTAAAAAATGAAAATAGTAGGTTTCATTTTCCTCTTTGTTGATTTCTTTAAGTAGTTCTAGAGCACTAGTGTTGTTTTCTTTAGTTATTAAAGAATCTATTGTATTGATTTTAGACCTCATTACTGGTGAGATTTGAGTCGTATCTATGTCAGCATTGTAGTCAAAAACCAAATCAACATTTATTTCTAGTGGGTTACTACTAGGAGTAATGTCTGCTTTTTTTTTAAGTGTTTGTGCAGTAATACTACTAATTCCTAGAAAACTAAAAATCACAATGTAAATTAATTTCATTTTTTTAACTATTTGCAATAGGTTAGAAGATTTGCACTTTTGTTACTAACGTAACTGTAGTATAAGGTACTTAATATACGTGGCTAGGCAAAATCCCTCTGTTTTTTTAACACTGTTAAGTGTTCAAACCTTTTGGATATGAAGATCATGAGTCTGTAGTTAGGGCATTAATTTTATCCTCAAAGATGTTCTCAAATCGCTTTGGTAAGTCATCTTTAATATATAGTTTTTCCTGTGTAAAAGGATGAATAAATCGTAAAGAATACGCATGTAAATACAAACCTTTACCATTTAAAATTAGAGGTTCCATTCCATAAACTTTGTCTCCCAATATAGGGTGTGCAATATGTGAAAGGTGTCTGCGCAATTGATGTTGACGCCCTGTATGAGGTTCTAATTGTACTAAACTTAGAGTGCTAAACCTTTTAGACGGGACGGTTTGAGAAAGGATATATTTAGATAGAGACGTCTTGTCATCAATATCTGTGCTAATTTCTCCTTCGCAGTCCATCTTACCAATGGTAACTGCATAGTAGGTTTTCTTGATATTTTTATATTCAAATAGCTTATTTAAAGCGCGTATACTACTGCTTGTTTTCCCCACCAATAAAACACCCGTAGTTTCAAAATCTAAGCGGTGAACAGGTTGAGGTTTTGTAGCATCAGTAAGCGTGCTTTTTTTAAGGTTTCTCACCAACGCATTTGTAATGGTCTTAAAACGGTTACCGCTCACCAATATACCAGCAGGTTTATGAATAACTGCGAGATGGTCATCTTCAAATAGCACCTTAAGTTGCAGCGCCAACGTTTTCTTCGGAAGGTGTTCTTCATCAATAGATAAACTGATACACTCTCCACCATTAATAAACGTAGCCGAAGTCGCAACCATTCCATTAACCGTAACACTGTTTTTTTTGAGTACTTTTTTTAGTGCAGATTTTGTTAAAGCTGCATCAAAAATGCCTACACCGTAGTCTTGTAGCCTAATTGGTGTATGTAGTTTCGGGACAATATGAGTTTTGGTTGTATGGATAGCGCTTGTTTAAAATAATGCTAAGATAATGTTTATAGACAGTTGGGCATCCTTGCCTTTAAATTATTAGTTTGTAAATCCTAAACCCATTAAAATCTAATACCGAGTCCCTAAGATGATATGTTGATTTTAATATCATTATCGTCTTATGTATTTGCATTATTGTATACCTAACTAAGTGCCGTCTTATCATGACATCGTTATTAGAAGAAAAATATTAGCGTCCTTTTGTATAGCAGTCTAATCCATTAGTTATTCTTTTTTTTTTTCGTTTAGTCTTATTTTCTTTTTGTAGATAGACATGACTATACTATGAACTCAGATCCCAAACCAGCATATACTATGAAAATATGTTTGTCGTAATTAAAACCAACATCTAGATTTATGGCAAACCCGTCATCCCTATCTGCAAAGTAAGCACTTAAAAGAGCGACTGAAATACTATGAAACTAGCGTTTTTTGAAGTCATCTTGAGTGTGTGCCTTAATAATGAGGCTAAATAATAAAAGAACTACAAATCTCATTTTCATGTTAACAGTATTTTATTATTTATAGAACGGTTTCTGCTGCCAATGATTGTAATTATTTTAACTACCAATTTCCGCATTAAAAGGAAGTTAGACTATTTGTTTAAAGTTGTATTTTTAAATGACTTGATTTTGAGGTGCTTATTGTTTAAACAATTCATTTTAACATTAAAACATAAAGATAGTATTTGCAAAATCAGTTTGTCTATCTTATCGCCAAAGTAAAATACCTATGATTACTATTGAAGATATAAATAAACCAAAGCCTATTAAGGTTGACGACCAACTAAAAACCTTTGAAAAGGGAGACAATGTTGGAGCGACTATTGAAAGCCTAAGGCAGGGCGAGTTCATACTAATTAAAACGTTTTATAGTGATGGTATTTCTCTTCTAGCAGATGTACACAAGCATCTCAAATTAAAGTTGCCAAATGATTCTTTTAAGGAGCAGCAGGCGTATCGAGCGGCATATCAGGAACTTTCAAATTTAGTTGTTGTAGAAATTGTCGACCAAAAACTGAGTCCTAAGAAATCGCCAAATATTGGTTGGTTAAATAAATTCTATCCGGATAATGATTATTTCTTGCTCACCTTTCCCCAAGTTCAAGGTTTAAATAGCGCTTGGCAGTGGCATGAAAAAGGAATTGCTTTACCAGTATTACGTAATAAACTGCAGCCTTATTATGGGGCCTACTTTCCTACACGTTTTGAGCACTTAATACTTTTTGATAATTTTTTGAAACATTATAAAGGTCCAAAAAAGACAGCTATAGATGTAGGTGTTGGTTGCGGAGTTTTATCGTTACAGATGGTAAATAGTCAGTTTCAAAAGGTGTTTGCAACAGATATTAATCCAAATGCAATTTTTGGATTGCAGGAGTCCATGGGAACTACCAAACTATCCCGAAAAATCGAATTAGATTGCGCACACTTATTTGGGAAATTTACAAAGCAGACGGAGTTAATCGTGTTTAATCCACCATGGTTGCCAGAGACTCGAGAATTAGAGGGCATAGATGAAGCTATTTATTACAATAATAACTTGTTTGATGATTTCTTTATGGAAGCGCAAAAGCGTTTATTACCAGAAGGACAACTAGTGATTATATTTTCAAACTTAGCTAAAATAACGAATGTTACGACAGAGCACCCAGTAGAAAAAGAATTAGTCAATGGCAAGCGTTTTCAGCTAGAACGGTATTTCAAAAAACAAGTAAAAGCTGCTTCTAATAAAACAAAACGAGATCAACATTGGCGGGATGTAGAAGAGGTAGAACTTTGGGTGTTGAAACATATTTAGTATCCAATAAGGATTAACTGGTAACGCTTTTCAAAATACGGTATTGAGCAGATACTGTTCAAGTTTTAAAATTTCCGAGCACATAAAAAAAGCATCTACGATTGTGGATGCTTTTTTAAATTATGGCGTTTAAGTATTAAAGCTCGTTTTTTTGATTTAAGCTTTCTTAGCCATGATCATAATTTTTAATTCCATATCATCATTGATGAATTTGTCACCAAGATCGTCAAAAATAGATTTTGAACCGTAATTAATGCTCCATAATGTTCTGTTAATAGTAAATGCATCACTTTTGATGTATAGAATATCACCATCATTAGAAATGGTCACAGGAAAAGATATATTATGTTTTTTTTCTTTTATAGATAAGTTCCCCGATAGTTGTGTTTGTCCGTTTTCTAAGGGCTCAGTACCAGTAATTTGAAAATCAGCAATTGGGAATTTTGCAACATCAAAAAAGTGATCTTCTTTACCTTCAGT
The DNA here is from genome assembly GCA_034111845.1 of Psychroserpens sp. Lineage (GTDB taxonomy): Bacteria > Bacteroidota > Bacteroidia > Flavobacteriales > Flavobacteriaceae > Psychroserpens. Next base: position 8,540 of record JAWUWM010000008.1, read on the forward strand.
TTCTCCTTTTAAATGGCCTTCTAAACTCTCTTTACCGTCACCAGATTCTAGATCTGTAACAGTAATAGACGTCATGTCAATTAAAAAGGTTCCACTTTGTAATTTACCGTCATTTGTTTTAAAAGTTCCGCTGTCTAAATTGATGGTTCCATTATGTGATCCTGTTGGCTTAAATCCCGTCCATTCTATTGAGGACTCTGAAGCACTCGCTGTGTATTTTTGAGATTCACTTTCACTTACAGCTGCAACTTCTACATCACTTGTATTCGCTTCTTCAGCGTTGTCTTTGCAACTTGTAAATGTAATGGCAATCGCTAAAATTATTGAAAATTTTAAAAGTTTCGTTATCATATTCTATTTTGTTTTAGGTGTTTAATTACAGCAAAAATACGTATTGCTATAAGGTTCTGCAATTCCGAATAAAATATTTTGATGACATTTTGACATTTTAATAATAATGGCAGTACTTTTGCCATCTTAAAATCGAAAGATTTATAAAATAATCAAGAAAATGAGTAAGAAAAATAAAGAGCAAACCATAGAAGAACCAATAGTACAAGATCAGATAAATGAGATTGTTGAGGATTCTCATATAGAGGAATTAACCATAGAAGAACAGCTTACACAGGATTTAGCAAAAGAGAAAGATAAATTTATGCGTCTTTTTGCCGAATTTGAAAATTATAAGAAACGTACCACAAGAGAGCGTATTGATTTATTTAAAACTGCAAGTGAAGAGGTGATCGTTTCTATGTTGCCAGTTCTTGACGATTTTGAGCGTGCTTTACTTCATATTGATGATGACAAAGAAGCAGAGGAGTTAAGAAAAGGTGTTTTATTAATTTATAATAAGCTTTTAACGACTTTAGAGAAAAAGGGTTTAGCTACAATAGATATCCGTCAAGGCGATGCGTTTAATGCAGATAATCATGAAGCGATCACTCAAATACCTGCACCGACAGACGATTTAAAAGGAAAAATTATTGATGTAGTAGAAAAAGGATACAAACTAGGTGAAAAAGTAATACGTTTCCCTAAGGTTGTAATCGGACAATAATTAATAAAATAACTAAACATTTTTTCTTCGGAAAAGTTTAAGGACAGAAGCATGGCAAAAAGAGATTATTACGAAATATTAGCTATTAACAAAGGTGCATCTGAAGCCGAAATTAAGAAAGCATATCGAAAGATGGCTATTAAATTTCACCCAGATAAGAATCCAGATGACGAAAGTGCAGAGGCGAAATTTAAAGAAGCAGCTGAGGCTTATGAAGTTTTAAGTGATGCTAATAAGAGAGCACGTTACGACCAGTTAGGTCACCAAGCCTTTGATGGTTCTGGTGGATTTGGCGGTGGTGGCGGAGGTGGCATGAATATGGATGACATATTTAGCCAGTTCGGTGATATTTTTGGTGGCGGAGGCGGTGGATTCTCTGGTTTTGGAGGCGGTTTTGGCGGTGGAGGTCAAAGACGTGTTAAAGGAAGCAACCTGAGAATTAGAGTGTCTTTAACTTTAGAGGAGATTGCTAATGGTGTTGAGAAAAAAATAAAAGTTAAACGTAAAGTACAAGCACCAGGAACCACTTATAAAACATGTGCAACTTGTAACGGTCAAGGTCAAGTGACTAGAGTAACCAATACTATTTTAGGTCGCATGCAAACCGCTGCGGCTTGTCCAACTTGTGGAGGTGCAGGACAGAGTATAGATAAAAAACCGTCTGATGCTGATGGTCAAGGTTTAAAAGTTCATGAAGAAACGGTAACTGTTAAAATACCTGCTGGAGTTGTAGATTCTATGCAACTTAAAGTTACAGGGAAAGGTAATGAAGCACCAGGAAATGGTATTTCTGGAGACCTTTTAGTCGTCATAGAAGAGAAAGAACATGAAACACTTAAACGAGAAGGTGATAATTTACATTACGATATGTATGTGAGTTTGCCAGATGCTGTGCTTGGAACCTCTAAAGAAATTGATACGGTTACTGGTAAAGTGAGAATCAAGGTAGACGCTGGAGTACAATCCGGTAAGATTTTACGTTTACGTGGTAAAGGAATCCCAAGTATTAATGGCTATGGAAGTGGTGATTTATTGGTTCATGTCAACGTTTGGACACCAAAAACACTTAATAAAGAGCAAAAAGGATTTTTTGAAAGTATGAGAGATGATGAGCACTTTGAACCTAAGCCAGAAAGCTCAGATAAGTCATTTTTTGAAAAAGTGAAAGATATGTTTTCATAAAAAAGAAAACATTTAATAAAAAACACTATATTTGATTATCACTAATTTCGGTTAGTGGTAATTTTTCTTTTTCATAGCAATTTTTTCCCATCCTTAATTTATTTTGAGGGTGGGTTTTGTTTTTTTAAATAAGAGGAGTAATATAAAGGGTTTTGATATGCTGTTTTTTTCTTGTGGATATTCTAGATAGCGCTAAAATTTAAGCAAATAAGCATACTTTACGTCATTAACATTTTTATCTTTACCAGATTACAACCAATCTATTTTACATTACTTATGAATGACTTATTAGTTGCTGACTCGGTATCTAAAAACTTCGGAGAATTTAGAGCGCTTAACGACGTGTCTATCGCAGTACCAAAAGGAAGTATTTTTGGATTATTAGGTCCAAATGGCGCAGGGAAAACCACACTTATTAGAATCATCAATCAAATCATGATGCCTGATACAGGTCGTGTTTTATTAGATGGTGAAATATTGAAGCCCGAGCATGTTCAAAATATAGGGTATTTGCCAGAAGAACGAGGGCTTTATAAATCTATGAAAGTAGGAGAGCAGGCTTTATACCTTGCACAGCTTAAAGGTTTAACAAAAACAGAAGCAAAACAACGTCTAAAATACTGGTTTGATAAATTAGAAATCGGAGATTGGTGGAATAAAAAAATTCAGGAGCTTAGTAAAGGTCAGGCACAAAAAATTCAATTTATCGTTACCGTGTTACACCAACCTAAATTATTGATTTTTGATGAACCATTTTCAGGTTTTGATCCTATAAACGCAAATTTGATTAAAGATGAGATTCTGCAACTAAGGGACGAAGGTGCAACAGTAATATTTTCAACACACCGTATGGAATCTGTAGAAGAATTGTGTGATCACATTGCCTTAATTCATAAGTCTAATAAAGTGTTAGATGGTAAATTGACTGATATTAAACGCCAATTTAAAACGAATACATTTGAAGTAGGGTTGCAAACAGATGCAGTTGAAACGGTAACTAACACCATAAAAGAAAAGTTTGAAGTACTGCCAGCAACATTTAGAAACCTTAATGATGATGTAAAATTTAATATAAAGCTTAATGCCACAGACAAGTCTAATGATTTGTTGTCTTTTTTAACGTCTAAAGCAGAAGTAAATCATTTTGTAGAAGTGATTCCAAGTGCCAGTGATATTTTTATTCAAACTGTAAATAATAACTAAGATGAACCATTTACCACTCATTATAAAAAGAGAGTATATCACTAAGGTGAAGAACAAATCGTTCATTATTATGACGTTTGTAAGTCCATTAATTATGGTCGCTTTATTTGCGGTTGTTGGTTATCTTTCTCAATTAAACAATGATAAAGAGCGCACCATTGCAGTATTGGATGAAACCAATGTTTTTAGTGATGTGTTTAAGAATACAGAAAACACCAAGTACACGATATTGACCAATGATACAAGTTTAGAGGTTGCCAAAGAACTTACTAAAGCTAAAGAGGATTTTGGTTTATTATATATTGTTAAAAGTAGTGATAGTGAAAGCGTGTTGTCAAGTGTGCAATTTTTTTCAGATGAATCTCCATCAATAGGTATCATGTCTAGTTTAGAAGAGAAAATAGGTAAAAAATTATCAGATACTAAATTGTTTAATGAAGGTGTAGATATTAAACAAATTGAAGCCTCTAAATCAAGTATTACAATTGCTCAAGAAACATTCACGGGTGAAAAAACCTCTAAAATGGATAGTTTTGTGAAACTTATATTTGGTGGTGCAGCGGGCTATTTACTCTTCATGTTTATTATTATTTACGGGAATATGATCATGCGAAGTGTCATCGAAGAAAAGACGAGTAGAATAATTGAAGTCCTGATCTCATCAGTAAAACCGATACAACTCATGATGGGCAAAATCATTGGGACCTCTCTTGCAGGAATTACCCAGTTTGCAATATGGGTCGTTATAGGTGGTGTTTTAATGTTTGTATTATCGATGTTTCTTGGTGTGAGTTTATCAGAAATGCAAACACCACAACAGGATATGATGAATGAAGTAATGAAAAATCCAAAAATAGCACTAGAAGTGCAAATGGGATTACAGTCTTTCCTTAATTTACCAATTGCCAACTTGGTGATCGCCTTTTTATTCTTTTTTATTGGAGGTTACTTATTGTATAGCTCATTGTATGCAGCTGTGGGCGCAGCAGTAGATAATGAGACAGATACGCAACAGTTCATGTTTCCTATTTTAATGCCTCTTATGTTAGCAGTTTATGTAGGTGTGTTTACAGTAATTGAAGATCCTCATGGTACAGTGTCTACTGTATTCTCTTTTATACCATTTACATCACCAGTGGTCATGTTAATGCGTATTCCTTTTGGAGTACCAATTTGGCAGCAAGTGCTATCTTTTGTATTATTAGTTTGTACATTCGGTTTTACTGTTTGGTTTGCAGCTAAAATTTATAGAGTAGGTATTTTGATGTATGGCAAGAAGCCCAGTTATAAAGAACTCTATAAATGGATTAAATATTAAATATGATTCAAGATTTCTCTGATATTGAAGACACAATTACAGAAAGCTCAATTTGGGAAAACACAAAAGTGTTCATGAGTAAACATGTTGATTTTGGTAAAGATATAAGTATATCTATTTTTGATATTGTGGTCGTTATTACTGTAATTTTTATTACAACTATAATTCTTAGACTCGTTTTAAGAATTATAACCAGAAACCTACCAACAGTTGATAAAGGTAAATTTAATGTTGTTTTTGGCTACTTTAGATGGTTGATTTATTTGGTGATTTTATTAGTCACTTTTCATACGGTAGGAATTAATGTTACTGCTGTTTTTGCTGCCTCTGCTGCCTTATTAATTGGTATTGGTTTAGCTTTACAAACCTTATTCCAGGATATTATTTCTGGTGTCTTTATTTTGATTGATCAATCTGTTCATGTTGGAGATATTATTGAGCTTGATGGGAAGGTTGGTCGTGTTGAGGAAATAAAATTAAGGACTACAAGAGCAGTTACCATTGACAACAAAGTACTGGTAATACCTAACCATTTGTATTTAGAGAATAGTTTGTATAATTGGACACAAAACGGAACCACTACAAGAGAAAGTGTTTCAGTTGGAGTTGCTTATGGAAGCGATGTTCAATTGGTAAAAAAATTGTTATTACAAGCAGCAAGTACTAATTCAGATGTGATTAGTTCACCAGAGCCTACTGTGATTTTTACTAATTTTGGAGATAGCTCTCTAGATTTTAAATTGGTTTTTACTATCAACGATAGTTTTAAAGCACAATTTCCTAAGAGTGATATACGTTTTGAAATAGATAGGTTGTTTAGAGAACACAACGTTTCTATTCCTTTTCCTCAAAGAGATATTCATATCATTCAAAAACTTGACTAATAATTATAAAATAGGAATACATAAAAAATATGGTTAGTAAATCGATTAAGTTATTGTGTGTAATGGTGTTGTGTCTTTTATCACAACTCGTTAACGCACAACTTACAGATTTAGCACGATTAGAATATTCATTTATTCCTAAGAGTAACTCAGAAGACCAGTATACCAGACTTAGAGCTTTAGTTAACTATCCTATTAAGCTAAAAAAGGATAGTTATTTGATTATTGGTGGAGAATATAATCGTATCATATTAAATTTAGAGGATGAGTATCCTTTTAACACCTCGCTTTTAGAGACCATAAATGTTATCGATTTAAATATTGGCTATACCTTTAAAACTAGTGAAAAATGGCGCCTAGGTTTTAAGTTTAACCCTAGAATCGCATCAACATTGACGTCAAAATTAACGTCAGATGATTTTTTCTTAAATGGAGGTGCTTTTGCCATTAATGATAGAACTAAAGATAAGACTGCTAAAAAGCCATATCGCTTAATTTTAGGATTAACATTTAATGCAACCACAGGTGTACCTTTTCCTTTGCCTTTTGTGAGTTACTACAGGAGAGTTAATGAGAAATGGTCATTTTCTGCAGGTATACCAAAATCTAATATAAAATATTTTTTTACTGAAAGTAGCATGCTACAAACTTTTATAGGTTTAGATGGGTATTTTGCGCACTTACAAGAACCACCAACGATCAACGGAAAACAGGCAGAGAATATATCTTTATCTTTAGCTGTTGGCGGACTTGGGTATGAATTTTGTTTTACAAAACACTTAGTAGCCTATATGTATGCAGGCTATACGTTAAGATTAAATAACGTATTGCGTGATGAAAATAGAGAGGAAGTTTTTAAATTAGACGATGTAAATGCGTTTTATTTGAGAACAGGTATAAAATTTAAAATATAATAATGGCGAAGATATTAGTAATTGAAGACGAAGCAGCAATTAGACGAGTATTGGTTAAGATACTGTCTGAAGAAAATGATGCGTATGAAGTTGATGAAGCAGAAGATGGACTTGTAGGCATAGAAAAAATAAAAAATGAAGATTTTGACTTAGTGCTTTGTGATATAAAAATGCCAAAAATGGATGGTGTTGAAGTATTGGAAGCAGCCAAAAAAATAAAACCCGAAATCCCTATGGTGATGATTTCTGGACATGGCGATTTAGATACCGCTGTGAATACAATGAGATTAGGAGCCTTTGATTACATATCGAAACCACCAGATTTAAATAGATTACTCAATACCGTTAGAATTGCGCTTGATACTAAGGTTTTAGTGTTCGAAAATAAAAGGCTAAAAAAGAAAGTGAGCAAGAAATATGAGATGATAGGTAATAGTGATGCCATCTCGCATATCAAAGATATGATTGAAAAAGTATCTGCTACAGATGCTAGAGTGTTGATTACTGGGCCAAATGGTACAGGTAAAGAACTCGTAGCACATTGGTTACACCAAAAGAGTGACCGTTCTAAGGGGCCTTTAATTGAGGTTAATTGTGCTGCAATTCCATCTGAGTTAATTGAAAGTGAGTTGTTTGGTCATGTTAAAGGTGCTTTTACCAGTGCAGTGAAAGATAGAGCAGGAAAGTTTGAAGCTGCCAATGGTGGTACGATTTTTCTAGATGAAATTGGAGACATGAGTCTGTCTGCTCAAGCAAAAGTATTACGCGCTTTACAAGAAGGACGAATCCAGCGTGTTGGTAACGATAGGGATATTAAAGTTGATGTTCGCGTTGTCTCAGCAACGAATAAGAATTTGAAAAAAGAAATTGAAGAGGGAAGGTTTAGAGAAGATTTATACCATAGGTTGGCTGTTATTTTAATTAAAGTACCCGCTTTAAATGATAGACGTGATGATATTCCATTATTGATTAATCATTTTACAACTAAAATTTCCGAGGAACAAGGAACTGCAAAAAAAGAATTTTCTGCAAAAGCTATTAAATTACTTCAAGACTATGATTGGACGGGTAACATACGAGAATTACGTAATGTTGTCGAACGTTTAATTATTTTAGGGGAAAAAGAAGTAAGTGAGAATGATGTGAAGTTGTTTGCGTCTAAGTAATCATATTATGAAAACGATTAATAGTAATCAATTTAAGGTCACCAAAGAGATTAAGCTAAGAGATACGGCAACAACGTTTGATTTAGATACCGATAAAAAAGATATTGAAAACGAGTTAGAGGATGTGTGTAAGGATTTAGCTAAAATCCAAAATACGATGTATGCGCATGGTAAATATGCAGTTCTCATTTGTATTCAAGGTATGGATACTGCAGGAAAAGACAGTATGATTCGTGAGGTTTTTAAAGAATTAAATGCCAGAGGAGTTGTAGTACATAGTTTTAAGGTTCCTACGGAATTAGAGCGCAAACACGATTATTTATGGCGTCATTATATTGCGCTTCCGGCTCGTGGTAAGTTTGGTGTTTTTAATAGAACACACTATGAAAATGTTTTAGTGACTCGCGTGCATCCAGAATATATTATGGGAGAAAATTTGTCTGATGTGCATTCGGTAGCAGATGTCAATGATGAGTTTTGGGATAAACGTTTTGATCAAATCAATAATTTTGAAAAGCACATTGCAGAAAACGGAACGATCATTTTTAAATTCTTTTTACACTTGTCTAAAGACGAGCAAAAGAATAGATTATTAAGACGTTTACACAAGCCTGATAAAAATTGGAAATTCTCACCAGCCGATTTAGATGAGCGAGAATTCTGGGATGATTACCAAACTTGTTATGAAGATGCCTTAAATAGAACGTCTAAAGCGCATGCGCCTTGGTATGCAATTCCTGCAGATGATAAACCGACAGCACGTTATATTGTTGCTAAAACGTTATTTGATACACTAAGTCAATATAAGGATATTGTAGAGCCCGAATTAGATGATAAGGTGAAATCTAATCTTGGCGATTATATCAAAAAATTGGAAAGCGAGTAAGTCGTTTTTTAAGTTTTCGTGTCAATTACTACATTTTTAATAGAGTATCTTCCATTTTTAATGAAAAAAACAGTCTTATGAAGCACCTATTTATTGTTGTATTTCTTTTTACAACGGTTCAATTCTCAGCACAAACTGATGCCGATAATCTCAAAAAAATCTATTCTAATTCATTAACAAATGGGATGAGTTATCAATGGCTAGATCATTTGTCGAATCAAATTGGTGGTCGATTATCAGGCTCACTTAATGCTGAAAAAGCAGTACGATATACTAAAATAGAGTTTGAGAATTTAGGCCTGGATAAGGTTTGGTTACAACCTGTTATGGTGCCACGTTGGGTAAGAGGGGCTCCAGAATTTGCTTACTTTGAAACGTCTCCAGGAGTCACTACAAATGTAAATATTTGTGCGCTTGGTGGTTCTATAGCAACGCCAGTTGGTGGTTTGAAAGCCAAAATAGTTGAAGTAGGAACTTATGAGGATATCAAAACCTTAGGACGTGAGAAGGTTGAAGGTAAAATAGTGTTCATCAATAGACCAATGCAGGCCGATTTGATTAGTACTTTTGATGCTTATGGTGGTTGCTCGGTAGAGCGTTATGCTGGCGCTGCAGAAGCTTCAAAATATGGTGCTGTAGGAACCATTGTTAGATCTTTAAATTTGAGGTTGGATGACTATCCACATACTGGTAGTATGGGTTATGGTGACTTAGAAGTTAGTAAACGTATTCCTTCTGCTGCAATAAGTACTAATGATGCGGAATTATTAAGCGGAATGCTAGCGCTCAATAAAAACCTTAATTTCTTTTTTAGTCAAAATTGTAAGCAACTTAAAGATGTACAATCTTATAATGTCATTGGTGAAATTACAGGAAGTGAGTTTCCTAACGAAATTATCGTTGTTGGTGGTCATTTAGATTCTTGGGATTTAGGTGATGGCTCTCATGATGATGGTGCAGGAGTGGTGCAGTCTATGGATGTATTACGCTTATTAAAAGAAAGCGGAATTACACCAAAACGAACTATTCGTGCAGTGTTGTTTATGAATGAAGAGAATGGTTTACGAGGTGGGCGAAAATATGCTGAGGCTGCTACGTCAAAAAAAGAGAAGCATATTTTTGCTTTAGAGAGCGATTCTGGAGGGTTTACGCCAAGAGGGTTTAGTTTCGAATGCAGCGATGCAATACTCGCTAAGGTTCAAAGTTGGAGACCATTATTTAAACCGTATTTGATTCATTTTTTTGAAAAAGGGTATAGTGGAGCAGATATTGGTCCTTTAAAAGACGATGCTATTGTTTTGGCAGGTTTACGACCAGATTCTCAACGTTATTTTGATCATCACCATGCAGCAAATGATACGTTTGAACATGTGAATAAACGTGAATTAGAATTAGGTGCTGCGTCTATGACAGCTTTAATTTACTTGATGGATAAATATGGCACAGAAACCATTTCTAATGACGATGAACTAAAAGATTAATTTCAAATTTGTAAGGTTTGATTGCTCAATTATTAGTCGAATTATTGGAATGGTATCTTGATATTAAGTTCTGGTTTAAGAAGCGAAAACGACGAAAATTTGAGAAAGAACACAACCTTCCGAAGAAACTAATGCTATATCCATCTCAGAAAATTGGAATCGTTATTGTGGTAGTCCTTGCAATTATGGCTTCATTACGTGTGATGTATGTGGCTTCTTATAAAGGCAGTAATACAACAAATGAGCGACTTTCAAAGATTGAACAATTGTTAGAAAAAGAGAAGAAGGGTATTGGAGCATATCCAGTAGAATTAAGGACAATTATTAGAAATAATCCGTTATTAAAGGATGTCACTAAAGACGGTTGGAATAATAAAATTAGCTATAAACTAACTAAGGATGGTACGAGTTACAGTTTGGTTTCCTTCGGAAAAGATAAGACTCCAAACACTGATGATGATATTAAATTAAGTCACTAAATTTAAATTACATGAAATATATATCCCTATTAATAACCGTATTGATGTCAATTACTATGTGTGCACAAGACCTTAAAAATGAAAACACTCCATATTATGAAGTGCCTGAGCACGCTAAAGAATTTACAGCAGGAACAGTTGCTGCGCGTATGGTTGATGCTTTAGGATTTCGGTTTTATTGGTCTAGTGAAGGCTTAACCGATACAGATTTAGCCTATAAGCCAAGTGAGAATGTGCGTTCTACTGCAGAGACTATTGATCATATTTTAGAGTTGTCGTATGTGATCGTCAATTCAACATTAAA
>JAWUWM010000009.1:0-11299 GCA_034111845.1 Psychroserpens sp.
ATACCTCAGATTTCTCGAAGAAACCATTATTCTCACATTAGCAGAGTATGGTTTAGAAACAGGACGTAGCCCAGGAGAAACCGGTGTTTGGTGAGATGTTGGGACGCCTTTTGCTAGAAAAATTTGCGCTTTAGGCGTTCGTGCTAGTCGTTGGGTTACCATGCACGGATTTGCACTTAACGTCAATGCCGATTTAGGCTATTTTGATAATATCATCCCTTGCGGAATTCGTGGTAAAGCAGTCTCATCTTTGAATGTTGAGCTAGGTGTTAAAAAAGTAAATGAAGCTGAGGTTAAAGAAAAGCTACTCAAACATTTTAAAGTACTTTTTGAAGCTGATTTTGTTTGATATAAGTTCCTCTTACCATATTTGTTTAGAAAATTGTGTAGCCAAAAATTAAAGAAAAACCTTTGAAATCAGCACTTTCTTCATCAAATTTTTTCAATAACTCTCTACTCGTATTTAATCTAGCCTCAATACTATATTTGTCTTTAAAAACATAGCCTAAGCCAAAGGCTAAGTTGTTTCCTGTATCACCTTCATACTGTATACTTTCTGAGAACACTATATCATTTTTTAGAGAAATATCTAGCACATAGGTACCACTTATAAATAGCTTAGAATCCTTATTGAGCAAGCTGTAATGCCTTATTCCTATTGGGATTTCAACAGATGAATAATCTGCAGACGCAGTAACCGATTGACCGCTATTAGAATTTGGCGTTGTATTATAAGTTTTTTCTGTTTTGTAATAGTTGTAAGTTGGCTCAAGGGTTACAGCCCATTTCCTTCTTTTAGTTGGTAATATGTATTCCAATTGCAAACCAATTCTTAGAGATGTTTCTTGATCGTATTTTAAATCTCTTGTTAGTATTTGATTAGTTCCTGGATTATCTAAATCTATTGATGTGAAATTAAGCCCTGGACGTATAGTTAGATTAAAAACGTCCTTTCGTTTTACTTTTTTAAACGTATAGGTTAACTCATTTTCACATGTGTTATAAGTTTCCAATATTGATATCAAATCTGCTTGATTATATCTTGCTTTATGAACACTGTTCAGTTCTAAAGATGAGCACTTTAGGTTGTTCCATAATTCGCCTTTGTAGTTTTCGTTTTTAGCAATTTTATTATCTTCATTAATATATTCCTTATATTCTAAAAGAATAATTTGGTTCTCATCGATTTGGTAATAAAAACGTCTTGAATTGGCGTCAACATATTGATATAGGTTTGCTTTACCTTCAACTAATAGTTGAAGAAATATTCTTTTTTTAGTAAGTTCTAATTCAGCATTATTATTTAGCTCGTTTGACGTTGAAGTGTTAATATCGATATCTACGTTAGCTGCCATATAAATGACTTTATTATAGATTTCTAGTTTGCTTATGGAATTTACGTCACCGGTTTTAGAATCCTCACCCTCATTTAGTTTGTATTCAAACTTTTCTGGATTATTATCCCAATCTAAAAATCGTATCAAACATTCTGTTTTTATTATTGTCTATAAAACAACCTTTTTCGTATTGAACTTGAGAATTCGCTAGAGAGGTAATTATTAAGACAAAAATAAATATAAAGGGTTTCAGTTTTAAAGTATGGTAAGACATTGATAGTGATGATTTAGAGTTTATTTGTGCGAAAATACGTATAAATTAGCTTTCCTCATTAAAAAAGACTTTATAAAAGTGCATTTTCTTCTCGTCATCATAACCGCGTTCTAAATATTCTGCAGAAGCATCAGGAGCATCAACATCGAGCTTGATTTGAATATTTGTATCGAGTTTGATTTCGGTTTTAATCTTTTGCTTTTGTTTCTTTAGAACAACTTCAGAAACATCAAATTGATTTCTAAGTACTAGGTTGTGATCACTTTCGTAAACTTTTTTATAATCTTCAAAGAGTTGTATAGTGTCTTCTTCATCAAAAACTTCTTCCTTAAACGTGTCGACATTCACGATTTCATTTTCTTTGAAAAAATCAACGGTTTTAGCTAAGAAATTGCTTTGTTGTTGTCCGCCAAATTGAGGTTGCATCACCTCTTTTGAGAAATCCCGGCACATTTCGATATAATTCTTTGTATGCTGATTAGAATCGTCAGGATATTTGATATTTAAGAAGCTTTTAATCCAGTATTGAGCGTCATAATTGTTGTTATCGACACTAAGTACTATTTTACCCTCTGTATCGGCTGCATTTAATATTAAAACACCTTTATCCACTTTTTTATTTGCAATTCCTTTTTGTGCAACAATATCATAACTACCATTTTCTAAATAGGTTTGAAAGAAATGAGCCTTATTTTCGATTTTAAAAATACCAATAGCATCAGTTTGATAATCTTCATATTGGATATCATGAAACATACAAACAATAACATCTCCTGTTTTTATTTGAGAGGAATTAGATTGTTCAAATAAATGCGTCACAATATGTTTTGAAATGTCTACAAATTCAGTATCGTCTTTTAGCAATTGAGAGGCATAACTATTAATCTCGTTTAAGTCAACGTTTGAGTGGTGATTAAATCGATAAGATTCTGCAAGACTAGTAAAAGGTCTTAGTAAATAAGGGAGCATTAAATCATAACTTATTTCTTCAAAGTCAAGTGGCTGTTCTGAAAAAGCATTTTTGGTACTGTTAAATTTGTTACCAACTTTATGAAGAATACATTTAGAAATCGAGGCTTTATTACGTTTAATCATAGTCAAAAATTAGAGACACAATACTACTAAAATTTAAGGTCTTAAAATAAAAAATAACTAGAAAATGGTTTGTATTTTTTGATATTAAAGAGGAGGATCTTGTGCTTCACTAAGGCAGTAGTGTTCTTACTGGATTTCATATACAATAATCGCATTATGATCACCTTTTGTAATGACCTCTAGTTTTCTATCTTTATCAATATTGTTTAGTTCTAGGTGAGAATTTGCATACACAGGAAAGTTAGCAATTGGTTTTGCTTGACTATCAAAAAGAAATCCTTTCTTAGATTGTAAATCTGTAACTGTGACATAAATTTTATCATTGATATAAAAGATTTTTGGGGCAGTGTAATCTCCAAAGTCTAAATCTATTGTTTTAGATCGTATCGTCAGTTTGTTGTCACTCAAAGACACAAATGTTTTACTTGTTGTTGCTATTTTATGATTGCTATTTAAATTGAGATTTTTATGATTTATGTTTCCTTTCGCAGTGATCTGTATTAATTCTCCATTGGTGTTTGATGTAGTGAAGCTGTTATTGTATAGGTATACATCGTTTTTAGAAAAATTAATACGCTCTTTTACGGTTGTTCTTGGTTGTCCTACTCGGTCTAAAATCTCAATGTAGTCACCATGAGTAAAAACGATATAATCTTTTCTACCAATCCTAAAATGTTTTGGTTGCGAAGTAATCGTTTTTTTTGCTGTTTTATATTTAAACCCTTTTACGATATCTCCATTTTTGTTATACATGAGTACAGATTTATCTTGTATTACCATGAGTCTGTATTTTTTCTTATTGTCATAATCAAAAACAGATATTGGTTGTGTTATGTTGTCTTTAAATTTAAGAGGAAAGCGATTTACATCAGTGCCCTTTCTGTCTAATACATAAACACGTTTTGAGGTATTAAAAACTAATTGCAGTCTTCCGTTTTTGTACGTGTCAATTTGATTGATGTCTCCAAGTATTTTCCCGTCAAGTTGTTTTTTCCAAAAGACCTTTCCTTGATTTGAGATGAGATACAAATTATGGTTTACATCTTGAACCGCAATGTCCATTTCATTATTGGTGTGGTTTTTTATTAATTGAGGAGTCGTTAATAACGGTGTATCTAAAGAAATATTGAGCTCTTCAGTGACAATATTAGTCTTGCTTTTGTCGATATGGGTTTCAAATACAGCAGCAATATGTGCGAAATCTGTATCATAAATATATTGAATTGCACAAGACTTGTAATTTGAAATGTTTAATTTTTGATCGTCAGTAAAGTGGAGATTGAGTAGCGTGTTTAATTCCGTATAGTCTCCATAAATTAATAGAGATGATTCGTCACTTAAATTTAGTTTTAGGTTTTTGAATGCATCTTGCTGTGATAAAACGTTACCGTTTTGATGGCTAGAAATAAACGATTCTAAAAAAGTAATATCATTTGAGAAAATGAAAAAGTCATCTAAATTAATATAATGATCTGCAGACGCTATGTTTAAAAAAGGCTCAAAGTCATTTAAAAATGTAATAGCATCATCTAATGGGTACATTGAAACACCTCTGTAGGTATCGCTTGATGCGATTGCATTTAAATTAGCTAGAGTAGAAGAGGGGTCAATAGATCTTAAAATAATAGCGTCTTTGTTATGCTGTTTAACATATGCTACTTCAGTTATGTTACCATAAACGTTAGAATGATCTATAATTGAATCTAGAAACTTATGCCTCACTAAATGTTCCCTTATTACGTCATAGTTATTAAAAGTTAAGCTTCTAAAGCTTTCAATAGTTGCGGGTAATATAGAGGCTACCTTATTTTCTTGAGGAATTGTATTTTTAAAAATATTGATTAGACTTTGGGTAGAGTCGTTCGCTTTCGTTATTCCGTTTAATACTATTGAATTTTGTGAAATATCACCCTCAATAAGCGTGTATTTTGAAAACTTGACAGAATTAAATTTTGAATCCTTAAAAAGGACAGGGTTAAAAGAAGACGTATTATGGTTTATAAATAACGAAACCATGTTGTCGTCGTTTGAAGCTTTATAAATAGTTTCAATTTCTGTATTAACGATAGTTTCTTTTAGGGAGTTCTTTGTAATGCTAAGCGTATTGGATGCAAATAGAATACTATCGCGTACAATGCTATAAAAAGTTTGATTTCTAAACCCTAATTTGGCAATACCATCAGCAGTGTAATTGGGATCGATGACTAAACCACTAATCGAGTCAAGAGAAAGACTCTCTTTAGATAGAGGAATTATATAGCTAATTTCTAAACTATCGGTACTGCCTTTAGACAAAGCTATAAAACTATTATTTTTATTGACTTTATACAACGGAACGAGTAAAGACTTTAAGTCTTTAATTTGAGAGTAATTGTCAATAGCGGTAATCAGCAAGTTATTTTGCAATCCATGATCTAAACCTTCCAAAGAATTTATTTTAATTAGTAGTTCAGTATGATCAGGTACTAGTGATAATGGACTTATCGATGCAGATCTAGAGTGCTCACAATTTAAAAAAAGTAAAAAGCAGAAAAAGACAAACCAAATTTTTTTCATTGAAAGAATTTTTACAAATATAAAAAGTTAGAAGTCCAAATGATATTGTTCTGGTAATAATCTAAAACTTTTTCTATGGTATTTCGTGATTCCAAATTCCCTAATGGCAGCTCTATGTTCTTTAGTGGGATAGCCTTTGTTTTGTTTCCAATTATACACAGGGAATTCTTTATGAATCTTCTCCATATAGTCATCTCTATATGTTTTTGCTAGAATGGAAGCTGCCGCTATAGAACTGTATTTGCTATCTCCTTTTATGATAGTTTCAAAAGGGATATTATGAAACGGTTTAAATTTGTTCCCATCTACAATGATAAACTCTGGAGTAATATTCAGTTGCGATATAGAGTTGTGCATAGCTAAAATAGAAGCATTTAATATATTGATGAAGTCAATTTGAGAGGGGTATACATGTGAAAAAGAATAACTAATCGCCTCGTGTTCTATTAGGGGTCTTAAAAGGTTTCTTTTTTTTTCTGAAAGTTGCTTGGAGTCATTAATCGTGAAATTCTCAAATCCTTTTGGCAAAATAACAGCAGCAGCTGTCACTGGACCAGCTAAACAGCCACGTCCAGCTTCATCTGTGCCACATTCTAAATGGTATTGTGAATACGAAGATCTAAGTTTCAAAATGTTAAAATTTCAACAAAGTTAAAATTTTAACGCAACCTATTTCTAATTTATGTATCTAATTAACAGTAATGCTAGGGTTTGTCTTAGTGAAAACCCTTTGTGGCAATTAAATGTTTGTTAACATTTTTTTAGCATAAATACTTGGTTATTTAATATATTATTAAGAAGTTTGCGGAAGACTAACTCAAATAATTGTTTTATGAAATTAAAGTTAACATGGTTAATGACGCTATTTATGGCGTTTGTGATGCAACTCTCTTTCGCACAAGAGAAAACGGTCACAGGGACGGTTACATCGGCTACAGACGGACTTCCGTTGCCAGGTGTAAGTGTAATAGTAAAAGGGACTTCGCGAGGAGTTCAAACAGATTTTGATGGTAATTACTCTATCAAGGCAAGTACTGGTGAAACACTAGTATTTACTTTTATAGGTATGAGGAAATCAGAAAAGAAAATTGGACAGAGTTCAATAGTAAATCTTGCAATGGCTGAGGATGTAGCTGCGTTAGAGACAGTTGTTATTACAGGTTATGCTGGAGCAACTAACAGTTCTAAGGTCACATCTGCGATAGCAACAGTATCTGCTGAGGCGATTGAGCAAATTCCAATTAACTCTATTGATCAATTATTACAGGGTCAAGCTGCAGGTGTTAATGTAAGTACAGGTTCTGGTCAGCCAGGGCAAAGTGCTACAGTAATCATTAGAGGTAGAAGTTCTCTTAACGGTGATATTGAGCCGCTTTTTATTATTGATGGCGTTCCTGTAGATCAGGATAACTTTCGTAGTTTGAATCAAAATGATATTGAAACAATGTCAGTATTAAAAGATGCGGCTGCAACTGCTGTTTATGGTAACAGAGGTTCTGGTGGTGTAATTTTAATAACTACTAAAACTGGTAAAAAAGGTTCTGGTATAAAAGTACAGTACAGAAGTTTATATGGTGTTGCAATAAATCCTCAAACAAGATTTGATGTGATGAATGCTTCACAGTTTTTAACATTTCAAAGAGATTTATTACCAGGAACACAATATGGTGATGGTTTATCTGATGCAACAATTGCTGCAATTGCTGGACAGACAAATACTAACTGGGAAGATGTTTTCTTTAGACAAGCAAAAACTAAATCACATGAAGTTACGATTACTACAGGTGGAGAACAAGCGACATCTTTTACATCTGTTAATTATTACGAACAAGAAGGTATTACGATAGGTAGTGATTTAAGACGTTTTTCTTTTAGAAATAACTTTAATGTTAATTCAGCAGATAATAAATTAAATTTCTCTACTAATTTAACTATGAACTACTCTGTAAGTAGTTTTGTTGTAGATGCAGCAAGAGGTGGTAATACAGGTGGTCAATTAGATAATCCTTTTATTGTACCTTACATTGGTTTGCCTTATTTATCTCCTTACAACCCAGACGGTTCTATAAATATTTACGGGACTGGTCCTGTATCAGGTGGTGGTTCTGGAGCATTCAATGCTGATGGTTCTATTAATGCCGATGGTGCAAATGGATTCCAAAACACGCCTTTTATCGCATTAAATACAGCGGCCGTTAATACGGACACTGAGTCTGAACTTAAAATTGTTGGTAGAATTGCTGCAGATTATAATTTTGCAAAAAATTTAACAGTAGGGACTTCTTTTGGTCTTGATTATACTAATGTTGAGTCTTTATTTATAAACACGCCTAGTAGTATTAGAGGTTTAATTACCCCTAATCCAGGTTCTGAGCTTAAAGGATCTCAATCTGAAAGTTTCTTTAGAGATGTTAATATGATTACGAATGCTTTCGTGAGATATGATAATGATATCACAGATAAATTGAATCTTAACGCAGCAGTATTCGCAGAATACAACTATAACAATAGACAAAATGCTGGCTTTTTTGCTTCTGGTCTTAATCCTGCCTTACCAGGCTCTGGTTCTGGTTTCGCCCCTGGTGATCTTACAGAAGGAGATGATAATGATGTTTACAATTATATTCCAGGAGTTTTTTCTTCGGAATCTGAACTTGCATTAGCTTCAGTATTTGCTACACTAGCTATAGATTATGATGGAAGATTTGGATTTGGTGCTTCGATAAGACGTGATGGTACTTCTAGATTTGTTGAGAATAGAGACGGTGTATTCTGGTCTGTTTCTGGACGTTGGAATATAGATAATGAGGCATTTATGGAAAATGTTGATTGGGTTTCTACCTTGAAACTTAGAGGAAGTTATGGTGTTGTAGGTAACCAAACTGTGGGATCTCGTTACCAAGGTTTACAAACTGTGAATGCTGGTAGTGGGTATCAAAATACAAATTCTTATGCACTAGGTACTTTAATTGATCCTGCAATTCAATGGGAAACTTCTAATCAAGCTAATATTGGTTTGAGTTTTGGTTTCTGGCAAAATCGTTTAAGCGGTGAATTAGATGTTTATAATAATAATACAACAGATTTATTTCAATCTCAACCGCTTTCAGCCGCTGGTACAGGAATTACTGCAGTACAAGCAAATGTTGGAGATATGACCAATCAAGGTGTTGATTTACAAATTTCTTATAACATCTTAAGAAAATCAGATTCTAATCCTTGGGATATTACTTTAAATGCAAATGGTAACTACAACAAGAATGAAGTAAATAGTTTGCCAGGTGAATTTACAGGAAATACACTTAGAAATCAAGAAGGTAGAGCTGCACAAACTTGGTTCTTACCAAGATGGGCTGGTGTTAATCCAGCAAATGGAGAGCCTCTTTACTTAGATATTGATGGTAATATTACAAATGTTTACGATCCTAATAATGCGGTGTATCTTGATAAAAACTTTGACCCTACTTATACTGGTGGTTTTGGAGCTGATATTAGATATAAAGGATTTTCTTTAAATGCATTATTTGCATTCCAAGCAGACAGATGGAAAAATAACAGTTCTTTAGCTATTAGTGAGGATTCTGGTTTAGCAGGATTTGCAAATCAATCTGTTACAATGTTAAATGCATGGACTACACCAGGACAAGTTACAGCTATACCCGCTTTATCAAATGGTGGTTTAAGAGCTATTGATGGAGATAGATACTTAGAAGATGCTTCGTTCTTACGTTTAAGAAACGTGTCATTATCGTATAACGTTGACAGAAAAGTTTTAGAACAAACGAAGGTTTTTACTGGAGTCCGTGTTTTTGTTCAAGCTACCAATTTATTGACTTGGACGAAGTTTAGAGGATTTGATCCAGAGGGAACTAATGCTACAACTTTCTTTGATTTTCCAGTGCCAAGAACATTTACTTTAGGATTTGACTTAACTTTTTAAAATAAAAATAAAAATGAAAAAATATTTATCAATATTAACAATAACTGTCGCTGCGCTTTTCGTTGGTTGTAGTGATTCGTTAGACAGGTTTCCAGTAGATCAATTGGTCGAGGAAACTGCTTTCGTAACAGTTGCAGATTTGCAATTGGGACTTAATGGCGCTATAGGAAATTATTCTCCTAATCAATTGGTGGCTTTTAATTCTATCTTTACTGATAACGCTGGTTTAGGTGTTGACAATGGAGGTCAAGAATTAAATACATTAAATCAAATTATAAATGCTGATGGTGGAGATCGTGGATTATGGTTTACGCGTTATGGAGCAATGAATGATTTTAATAGATTATTTGTTTCAGCATCAAATATTACTCCTGCAACAGCTGAGCAAGAGCAGTACAATAATATATTGGCTCAAGCTCATGCTTTTAGAGCACTCATGCATTATGAATTGTTGTTATACTACGGTGTAGATATGACAGATCCTTCGTCAGCTGGTGTTCCTTATGTGGATTATGTGTCAGCAACTGCTACTCCGGCTAGAAATACTACGGGTGAAGTTCTAGTTGCAATCCAAGCAGATTTGGACGCTGCATTATCTTTATTTCCTAGTGGATTTAGCGATATTAATTTTGCAACACCAGATTTTATTACTTTTCTAAGAGCTAGAATAGCTTTGGAAACTGGAGATAATTCGGGAGCAATTGGTTTTACTAACACAATTATTGCAAATTACCCGTTGGCTAACGCAACTGACTATCTTGCAATGTTTAGAGAAGATGCGAATTCTGTTGAAGTGATTTGGAGATATGACGCGGTTCAAGGTTCTAATTTACTTGATACGGACAGCAGTTTAAATGGTATTTGGAACTTTACAGGACCTGGACCTTTTATTGAAATGTCTACTGAATTAGCTAATACATTTTCGCCTTCTGATATTAGAGGAATAGTGAATATTGATCCAGTTAGTACACCAGAAGAGGATATTTATATCATTGGAAAGTATCCTATTAATGCAGATACTCAGGCGATTAATGATTTTAAAGCAATGAGAGTATCAGAGGCTTATTTAATTAGAGCTGAGGCTTACGCTAAAACATCACAATTTGGTTTAGCTGCAGATGATGTTTTTGCTGTGCGTTCAATTAGAGATGGAGCGGCAGCTTTGCCTAGTTATCCTAATATTCAATTTGCTTTAATAGATATTTTAGCTGAGAGACGTTTAGAATTAGCATTTGAAGGACATAGATATACAGATATTAAAAGAATGAGATCTGTTTTAAACACGGGTATCGAAAGAGATGATGCAGATTGTGGTGGAGCGATACCTTGTAGTGTTCCTTTCAATTCAGAGAAATTTACATTCCCTATACCTACGCTTGAAATAAACGCCAACGCTAATATTACGCAAGCACCGGGTTATTAATAATAAAAAAATAAAATATTATGAAAATTTTTATAAAGTTATGTTTAGTAGCTCTATTATTCACAGCGTGTGATGATACAGAGGCTGTTATTTTCGATCCAGGTTCGGGTCAAACAGGATTGGGTTTTGCTGAGTCCGTTATAAACTTAAGTATCCCGGAGGGAGGTCTTACTACAACTGTTCCTGTGTTTTCAACCACGGTATCAAGTCAAGATCGTAGTTTTGATGTTATTGTTGATGATGCTTTGACTTCCGATTTTTTAGCGGCTAGTGATTATTCTTTAGGAACTGTTTTTATTCCTGCTGGTTCTCATGAAGGGTCGTTTGATGTTACAATCAACTACGATGGTTTGACAGATTTCGTACAAAACGAGTTAGTTGTTAATATTGATGCACCATCGGATGTGTCGGTGTTTTCTGAGTTAACTTTTTTATTCCTTAGGGAATTTGATATTGAATTGTTTGTTTGTAGTAGTGATTATCAATTAATTATTAATTTTGATAATTTTGGTTCTGAAAACACATGGGAACTTACAGATACTGCAGGAGCAGTACTTTACTCTGGAGGTCCTTATGACGATGGAGGAACAGGTACGCAACTGGTAGTTAATAACATTAGTTTAGCTACAGGTTGTTATACATTTACTTTCTTTGATTCTTTTGGAGATGGATTG
>JAWUWM010000010.1:0-17630 GCA_034111845.1 Psychroserpens sp.
CCTTCACTAGAGGAAGTAGTGGCTTAATAACGAAAAAGAATAAATAATTTAAACAACAAATACATATAAATAAAATGAAAAAAGTAATTTCAATATTCGTAATGGTTATCGCATTTACATTAACCACAAATGCGCAAGATAACATGATGAAAAAAGGGTCTAAAGAGGCCATGGTAGAAACCATATCATTAGAACAAACTAAAGGTGTTTTTACACAAGAGAATGTAACGCTAAAAGAAGGATCTTACATATTTGAGATTTCAAATAACAATGTAGGCCATGATGTAGGGTTTGTTTTAATCAAAAAAGGAACAGATGCTTCTAAACCTGAGAATCACATTAAAACAGCTTATGTTACAGAAGTTGTAGGAAATAATAAAACTCAAAAATCTAATATAACGGTTTTAGAAAAAGGTGAATATGTATATTTTTGTCCAATGAATCTAACACCTCAATATACACTAACAGTAGAGTAATATAGTCTTTGACTAATAGCACAAAAGGCTTCCATAACGGAAGCCTTTTTTTATTTTGAATAGCTTGAGTTTTCTATTTACCCAACATCAATAATTCGTTACAAATAATTTCGGTCGTGTAACGTTTTGTTCCATCTTTATCATCCCATGAGCGGTTTGTCAATTTACCTTCAATAGCAATTTCTTTTCCTTTGGTGATGTACTCTTCTACGATTTTTACGAGTCCGCCACGTACAACAATATTGTGCCAATGTGCACGCTCTACTTTGTTGCCTTCTTTGTCTTTATAGCTATCATCTGTAGCCATAGAAAATTTTGCCATTTTGTTTCCATCTTGAAAGTTAATGATTTCTGGATCTTGTCCTAATCTTCCAATCAACTGTACTTTGTTTCTTAATGTGTTCATGTGTTCTAAATTTTAATATTAAACAGTTAATGATTTGTTCTGAATGTATTTCAGAAGCGTTTTACATCGTGATGAATCTCAAGTAGTCATTTCTAATCGTCTTAAATTTGACTGCAATCATTCAACACTGCAAATATGCGATGGGTTGCAAGTGTTAGTCGGTAGTTACCTATTTAAATTCGTTTGTAAATGTTTGTAGTCGTTTGTTGTTGGTTAAGTTTTGAATTTAGTATTCGTATATTTGTCAACAATGACAAGACTTCTAAGCTATATGTGCCCCATCACAAAAATCATAATATCTAAATTTAATGGTCCACTAGAAATTACTACCAAAAACGGTATAAAATACCTCAACACTAAAAATGCGAACTATAGTTATGGTGCTTTACAACTAATTTTAAAGTTTGGTTTAGATAAAATTGATCTTAAAAAAGTGAATTCGGTATTACTTTTAGGACTTGGTGGTGGAAGTGTCATCCAAACACTGAGAGTTGATTTTCACTACCAAAAACATATTACCGCAGTAGATATTGATCCTGTAATTATTGACATCGCTAACACTGAATTTGGACTAGAAAACAACTCAAACTTAACAATAATTTGCCAAGATGCACTTCAATATGTCACTCAAAACACGCGACAATTTGACCTCATCATTATAGACCTATTTATTGATATTAGTGTCCCAAAACAATTTTTAAAGCTCTCATTTTGGCATGATATTATCAAATCTAAATCTAGTAATGGTGTTATCTTATTTAATGGATCTTTAGAAAAAGAAAAGAGTCAGGACTTAAAAAAAGTAATAACATTTTTAAAATCTAAAGTTTATAAAGTAGAGGTCTACGATAAAATAAATAAGGTCAATACGGTAATTGTTACCCAATCGTTATAATAATTTATATCTTGTAGCTAGAAGCAAATTTACCTATGCAAAAGAAATGTCCAGAGTGCGGTGATAAAATAGTTGGCAGAATCGACAAGAAATTCTGTAGTGATGCGTGCCGAAATGCTTTCAATAACAATATCAATAAAGACCATAAAAATCTCATTAGAAACACCAATAACCGACTCCGGAAAAACTACCGTATTCTCGAAGAACTCAATCCAGAACAAAAGAAAAAAATCTCTAAAGCACGATTGGTAGAAAAAGGATTTGACTTCAATTACTTTACAAGTATTTACACAACAAAAGCAGGAACAATATATTATTTTGTCTACGACCAAGGCTATTTACCACTAGAACATGAATACTATGCTCTCGTAAAGAGAGAAAGCTAAAACTGTAACATTTTAGTCAATTATGGTACTTATAGTTTATAATCACAACATCTATGACAACTCCTATTATTGTAATTCTAATTTTTTGTGCAGTCGCTATTATTGGATTCTTAATCTATTATTATAATGGGAAACAAGTCATAATAAGAACCTTATCAAAAATCCCTCACAAACCAGCTTCTAGTTTAAAAACGAATGAATTTTCAAAAGTTAGTGGCAAAGCGCTTCATGTTGAAGAACCTTTAAAAGCACCTTATACTGGTAGAAAGTGTGTTTTCTATCAAATGAAAATTCAGAAAAAAGTAAGTAACGGTAAAAGTTCACATTGGAAAACGATAGTTTCCGAAGAAAAATTTCAAGACTTCTTTATAAATACCAATGGTGACTTTGTTATTATAAAACCAAGTCATCAACCTAGAAATTATATTTGTCATTTAGTAACAGATAAAAGCCAATCTTCGGGGACATTTAATGATCCAACACCGCAGTTTGTTGCACTTTTAAAACGCTATAATATTGAGCCTGAAACCTACTTTGGATTTAATAAAACATTACGTTATGAAGAAGGTATCATAGAAATTGGTGAGCGCATCACAGTTGCAGGAATTGCGAAGTGGAAAACACTAAGCGAGCCAATGCCCGAATATCCATATTCTAAAATTGCAACCTTAGAAAGTGAGGGTAAACAAAAACTAATTATTACAGATTTACCTAGAGTTCTACCCAATAGAAACAGAGGATAACTCCTCTATCTCCAACGTTGTCCTTTTAAATCAAGCGCAGCTTTTAAAATATCTTTTTGACTAATTTGACCCACCAATTTTCCATTTTCTACAATAGGAAAACGTCTTCTTTTAGACTCTAAAAACTTGTTAGCAGCATCAAACACATTCATATTACCATCAATAGTTTCTACGTTCTTCACCATTCTACTTTCAACAGTATGTAGTTCCATAGGCATATTATGATAACGACTTTCACTAATATCCTTGAGGCAATCCCCTTCAGAAATAATACCAACTAATTCATTGTTAGCATTAACCACAGGTCCTCCAGAAATTTTATTTTTTATAAGAGATTGAATCACTTCTTCAACAGATTGCTCAGGTTTAAACGTAATTAAATCACGCGACATAATATCACTCACTGTAAATGCATTTGCCTCTGTCGTATTTTGCTGTTGCTTTCTAGCCCCTTGAAAACTTTTAATGCCCATAATCCATATTTTTTGTGTGAACTTAAAGTTACTAAAAATTAGTTAATTATACGAATACAGGAATCCGTGCAATAATTTGTAAATTTGAAAACACTTAAAAACAGTACAATTGAATCCAAAAATCTGTGTCATCGGTTGTGGTTGGTTAGGACTCCCATTAGCCAAAAAATTAATAGAACTTAACTATCGTATTCATGGCTCAACCACTTCAAAAGATAAGTTATCAACGCTAGAAGAGGCGCAAATTATTCCGTTTCTATTGCAATTTTCTTCGGAAGGTGTTGACGGTAATATCAAATCTTGTCTTAAAGATTGTCAAACACTAATCTTGAATATCCCTCCTGGTTTACGCAAAAACCCTGAAAGCGATTATGTGCAACAAATGAAACATATTGCGACACATATCGAAGATTCTTCCGTAGAAAACGTCTTATTTATTGGTTCTACTTCAGTGTATGACGATAATGAAACATACCCTATAATTACTGAAAATTCTCAAACTTCAAATAATAAAACCACTCAGCAGCTATTAAAAGTCGAAACACTCTTTACGACGAATAAAAAATTTAAAACTACGATTCTGCGCTTTAGTGGACTTTTTGCTGAAGACAGACATCCAGCCAAATACCTTTCAGGTAAAAAAAATCTAAAAAATGGTGACGCTCCTGTAAATTTAATTCACAGAGACGATTGCATTTCCATTATCCTTTCCATAGTAAAAAATAATATTTGGTCTACTGTAATTAATGCATCAACACCATCACACCCCATTAAAAACAAGTATTATACTGCACTGTGCAAAACACTGCAGATCCCTGTTCCAGAGTTTGACAATACCACAATTAGCAAAGGTAAAATAATTGATTCTACAAAGTTGGCACAGCTTTTGGAATATGATTTTAAAGTAAAACTATAATAATTAGCAGATTTTTAAGAACAAATGCCAGATAATTCTTTAGTTTTGGCGCAATTAATTAATAACAACAATGAAAAAACTTATTTTCCTTTTAGCAGTCGTAACAACATTTAATGTCGCTGCTCAAACTCAATCTGAACTTTTAAAACACTTTCAATCGTATTACAAAGAAATGAAAGGTCAAGGTGATGTCCAAGGTGTTATCAACGCTATGACGCATCTAAACGTCATACAACCAACGCAACAAAGATTAGATACGCTTGCTTACATTTATGTGACAGAGGGTAGAAACCTTGAGGCTTTAAACACGATTGGTATTGATCAAAATGCGACAGACTCAGACATGAATACAGAAGTTAAAGCAATCGCTTTAAAAGCAGTTAACCAACCTGAGCGCGCAGTCGTTTTTTATGAAGAACTTTTTAAAAGAAACGCAAATGCTTATGTAGCATATGAAATTGCAGATTTAAAAACACAGTTACAAGACTTCGCTAGTGCAAAGGCACGCGTAGAATATGGTTTGACTAATGTAAAGCCAGATATGAAACGTGCTTATTATGAGTCACAACAGCCTTATGAAGTTTCGCTTAAAGGTGGATTAACTTACATGAAAGCTTTAATTGTGTTTAATATGAATCAAAAAGATAATTTAGATCAGGCCATTGGTTTACTTGGTGACGCCATCACTATGGATCCTAATTTTAATCTCGCACAATTAAGTAAAGACGCGCTAGAAGCCAGAAAAGAAAAAGAAGCAGAAGAAGCAACTACGCCTCAAAAAAAGAATTAAAAGATAATTAATTATCTTTTAATAGTATAAAAAAAGCACCCAATTGGGTGCTTTTTTTATGTGTATCGTTACATGTATTCTATTACCAAATTCTAACACGCTCTTCTGGAGCTAACCACATTTTATCACCTTCTTTAATGTCAAATGCTTCATAGAATGCATCAATATTTTTAAGAGGTTGTGTTGCTCTTTGAATCCCTGGAGAGTGAGGATCTGTTTTGATTTGTGTTCTCAATGCATCTTCTCTAGTTAATGTTCTCCAAACCGTAGCCCAAGACATAAAGAAACGTTGCTCTGGCGTAAAACCATCAATATCTTCAGGTCTTCCGTTCTCTGCATAGTACAATTGTAAACCATCGTATGCTCCAAGTACACCTCCTAAATCTCCAATATTTTCACCTAACGTAAATTTACCATTAATAGTAACGCTATCTAATACTTCAATCGCACTGTATTGTTCTGCTAAAGCATCTCCACGTTTTGTGAATTCTTCAAGGTCTAAATCTGTCCACCAGTTATTTAAGTTTCCGTCGCCATCAAAACGTGCTCCAGAATCATCAAAGGCATGAGAAATTTCATGACCAATAACAGCTCCTATTCCACCGTAATTTACAGCTTCATCTGCAGTCCAGTTATAAAAAGGTGGTTGTAAAATTGCTGCTGGGAAAACAATCTCATTATTTTGAGGATTAAAATAGGCATTAACCATTTGTGGAGGCATTCCCCATTCAGACTTATCAACAGGTTGTCCTATTTCTGATAAGTTCTTTTCACTTGCCCATTTTCCTACTGCCATCATATTTTCAGCGTAAGGATTGCCTTCTTTAACCATGAGCTCAGAATAATCTTCCCATTCATCTGGATATGCAATCTTAACAGTAAACTTATCTAACTTCTCTACAGCTTTAACCTTAGTTTCTTCAGACATCCAATCTAACTTCTGGATTCTATTTTGAAACGCAGTAATCACATTTGCAATCATTTTCTCTGCTTTTGCTTTAGCCTCTGGTGGAAACTTAGCTTCAACATATAATTTACCAATCGCCTCGCCAACAGTTCCATCTACAGTACCTAAAGCGCGTTCATCAGCTGGACGCATTGCTTTAGCTCCATTTAAAGTTTTAGCATAAAACTCCCAATTTGCCATTTCAATCTCTGTTGTTAACCAACTCGCAGCATTATCAAGTGTACTCCATGTCATTAATAGTTTTACATCCTCAATACTTGTAGATGCTAAAAAATCATTCATAGCTACCATATATTTTGGTTGCATAACATTAACGTCTCCAAGTTCTTGTTCTATTTCCATATCAGAAACAAGCTTTTCCCAATTGAATACTGGAGTCAGTTCTTGTAATTTAGAAAGAGACATAGGGTTATTATAATTACGAGCATCTCTCATAGCTACTTTATCCAATCTAGGCTCAGCTAATTGAGTTTCCATAGCTAAAATTTTAGTTGCAGCTACTTTTGCATCTGCTTCACTATAATTGATAAATTGAAGCATTCTAGCAACATGGTCTACATATTGACCTCTAATTTCTTTAGATTTTGAATCTTGATCTAAATAATAATCTCTTTGTAATCCAAGGCCTCCCGGGAAAATCCATGCCATATTCATACTACTATCACTAAGATTCGTTGAAGATGCTAAGCCTGTAAATGGTGCTGACACTCCAATAGCAGTCGCATAAACAGTTTGCATGTCACCAAGATTTTTGATACCAACAATTTTATCTAATAAAGGTTGAAGAGGTTTTATTCCTGCTGCATCTCTTGCTATAGTGTCTAATTGAGTTTCAAAAATTAAAAGCGCTTTTTTCTGGTCTGTACCCTCAGCATAAGTTCCTAATTCTTTAGAAGTATTAACGATTTCTAATACGTCTTTTCGTGTTGCTTTTCTTAAAACACCAAATCCTCCCCAACGTGTTTCGTCTTCTGGAATTGTTGTTGTCTTTGCCCAATTACCATTAACATAATTGTAAAAATCATCATTTGGACTCACTGTGATGTCCATGTTGTCGAGATTAATTCCAGGAATTTTCTCAACCATTGCAATTTCATCTTTAGGTTCTTCTTTACATCCTAACAATGCAAAAAGCCCTAATACAGAAACCACCAAAATACTTTTGATATTGGCTTTCATAATGTGATTAAAATTTAAATTTGATTAAACTTAGTTATTAATTAGAAGCACAAGAGAGCATTTTGTTACATATTAACAAAATATTAAGAAATAAACTCACCTAATGATAGTTCGCTATTGAGGTTTAAACACATTGTTTTTATCAAACTCAAACTTCTTATTAATTTGTAAATTAAGATTTGACATTGTGATCAAAAACTCCTTCATGGCACTAATTTTTTCCTCTTTAATACTATTTGAAAGTCTTAAAAGGCTATTTAATTTTTGCATTTTTGTGTCTACAGCAGTTACTCTGGCAGAAATCTCATTAGTTTGAAGCTGTATAGGCATTTGAATTCTTAATTCCTTTACTAACGTTTTTATAAGCAAAGGATCAGTAGAAAAATAAGCTAAATCTCCTTTTTTTAATAGCACTATTTGAGTATTTAGTTCATTAAATTTTTGCCAGTCAGCTACTGCTTTTTGAGAATCTGTACTTAACCCATACTCGTCATAACCAATAGCTTCAATATCCTTTTGAGAAATTATTCTTGCATCTATTTGTTCTTGAGTTTCTACTATAACTTCAAAAACTTTATCACTTTTACAACTAGTGATGAAAAAACAAAAACATGATAAAGTTATTAATATAATACGCATGATTGGTAATATTCAATTTAAAGTAAATATAGGTAAAGCGGATACATCTTAAATGTAATTAACAAAAAATAAAGAGTCTATAATTTTATGTTATTATTCTTTTTACTGCTTTTATTCTCTTTATTTTTGACTAAAAGAATAAACATAATACTATGCCTAGAATTTTAATTATTGGAGCTGGTGGTCAAATAGGATCTGAGCTCACAAATACGTTAAGAAAACTTCATGGACAAGAAAACGTCATAGCGAGTGATATAGGGTATCATAATACCTATATCGTAAACTCTGGTATTTTTGAAATTGTTGATGCTCAAGATTACGACTCTATTAAAACGTGTATTGATAAACATCAAATTGACACGGTCTATCTTATGGCAGCTATGTTAAGTGCTACTGGAGAAAAATTCCCAATGAAAGCGTGGGATTTAAATATTAATTCTCTTTTTCATGTTTTAAACCTTGCAAAAGACGGTATTATAAAACAAATATTTTGGCCTTCTAGTATTGCTGTTTTTGGACCTACAACTCCGGTTTTAAATACACCTCAACACACTGTAGCAGAACCTACAACAGTTTATGGTATCACAAAACAAGTTGGTGAGCGTTGGTGCGAATATTACCATAATAAATATGGTGTTGACGTAAGAAGTCTGCGTTATCCTGGTATTATAAGTTGGAAAACAATGCCTGGAGGAGGGACCACAGATTATGCTGTAGAAATTTACCATAAGGCTGTAATAGGTAAGCGTTATGAGTGTTTCTTATCTGAAAACACAAAACTCCCAATGATGTTTATGGATGATGCTATTGAGGCTACAGTAAAGTTAATGCAAGCGTCTTCAGAAGCTGTAAAAATAAGATCATCTTACAATTTAGCAGCTATAAGTTTTACGCCTAAAGATATTTCCGAAGCGATACAAAAACACATTCCAGATTTTAAAATCACTTACAAACCAGATTCTAGACAAGAGATTGCGAATAGCTGGCCACAATCTATAGACGATTCATCGGCTAGAATGGATTGGAATTGGTCTCATAATTTTGATGTTGACAAAATGACTGAAGAAATGATAACACAATTACGAAATAAATATAAAGATTCTACGACTACAAATTAGTCATTAAAATTCAAAAAAAAAAGCACTTTCATTTGAAAGTGCTTTTTTTAAAGTATCTAAATTTCTACAACATCTCGAAGCTTTTCACAAAAGATCTACCTCCAGAGGACATACTTAAAAAGTAATCTCCTTTTTCTTGAGCAGATAATTTATAGATTTTCTTTAAAATCTTATTGCCCACTAATTCGTCTTTAAAAATACGCTCTCCATTATAATACAGCTCAATTTTTAAAGGCTGTTCTTCTAATGACATCTGAGAAATTAACAATTGGTTATTTTCTGTTCGCACCACTGGTTTAAAAATCACCTTTTCATTTTTCTCTAAGAAAACTACATTATTAGCCTGAATAATAAAAGGCGTCACAATGATTTCGAAATCTTTGTCTAATTCCAAACTGTACGAACCATCATTTAAGGCTGTAAAGTCAAATCGCTTTGCAAACGCACCGTTTCGTTTAATTTTTTCTGAGTACAGAACTACTCCTTTGTCATCAATAATCTTGTATTGATGACCTTTCTTTACATTAGAAAATCTCAATATGGTAATTCCTTTTACAGGAGCGTCGATTACTTTTTCACTTGCGTAATTTGTTACTGTTGTTAGTAACATAACTACTAATAAGATTGTTTTTATTGTTTTCATCTCTTTATAGGTTTAATGATTACACTGCAAAGGTATAATGCTATTTGGGTTTTAAAAACATCAGATTTGGTACATTTATATACTATATTATCAATTAACTATTAATTAAATAATCAAAAAGTTAATATAGCATACTTTTTTGGTAATTGTGAATAGAAAATAAGAATCAAATACTTTAACTTTGTAAGTGACTGATAATTATGAAAAACAGAAAGCCTACTTTAGAAAAAATTAGTCCAAAATTTGGAAGTTCTATTTTTGTAAAAAAAGGAACATCACAAGATATTGGTACGACTCCTTTTTGGCATTTTCACCCTGAGATAGAATTAGTATATGTCGATAAAGGGAAAGGGAAACGTCATATTGGTAACCATTTATCTTATTTTGATAACAGTCAGCTCATTCTCATTGGATCTAATTTACCACATTATGGCTTTACAGATAGGTTAACACAACAGGGCTCTGAAGTTTTGGTACAATTTAAACCCGAGTTTTTAGGAGCTTACTTTTTTGATACTCCTGAAATGGCGAGTATTAATGCCCTATTTGAACGCTCCAAAAACGGAATTCTTTTTAAACCTAAAACCAAAAGAAGTGTTGGTAAAAAAATCCAAAAACTTAATGAAGTAGAGGGTTTTGAGCGCGTTATACTACTTTTAAAAATACTTCACAAGCTATCTAAAGCAGACGATTATGAAATTTTAAATGCTGACGGATTTGTGTTTGAAACAGGAATGCAGGATAGCGCTAAAATAGATATTGTTTACAAACATATTAACAACAACTTCCAAAAGCATATTTCACTTGACGAGATTGCAGATAAAGTAAGCCTCACTGTGCCTGCTTTTTGTAGATATTTTAAAAAATCTACAGGAAAAACATTTACTAAACTAGTAAATGAATATAGAATCGTTCATGCTACCAAATTATTATCTGAAAGTCAAATGAGTATCGCCGATATTGCCTTTGAATGCGGATTTAATAATTTCTCTCACTTCAATAAATTATTCAAAGAGTTCACCGGTAAAAGCGCATTAAAGTATAGAGGCGAACTAAAACAAATGGTTAAATAATAGACATACTAAAAATGAAGGATAAAATAGAAAACACCTTAGAATATTATAAAATAAAAGAACAACAAATTTTAGACACTGTTAATTCTAAAAACGATCTAACTTCAGAAGATATCGTTCATTATGGTAAAGAAATGTCTATTCTAACCTATAAGATTACTGCATTAGAAATTGCTAAGGAAAATTAAACGTTCCTCTCTATTTCTCAACATCCCAAGTTACGTAAAATTGCTCTAGATAATGCTCCATAAATTGATAGATCAAGTAGTTTTCATTTTTAGAATACGCTAAAGTTAAAAGTTCTGGGAATTCCAACTTATGTAAGGCATCTAATTGACTCTTATTAACCTTACACCACAAACAATTTCTAAAAACAAAAAAGCTAAAGCTCAAATCCTCTCTTTTATTTATACATAAAATTTGGCCTCTTCTTTTAAAAGATAAGTTGTCAATAATAACTTACTAATGCTATAGTTTTTTGCACTTTAGAGATATAATTTAGTATACTATTAAAACAACTAGTACTATGAGTTTCTTAAAGTGTTTTAAAATAGGGTTTATAGGGGTCGCACTATTATTGTTGAGTTGTAACAACAATGACATTATAGTTTTAGATAGTGAATATGTAAATGGTAGCATTGGAACATCAAAAAACACAGGAGCTGTAGAGTTCAATTTCACAATACAGAAAGGTATTATTTAGCAAGAGTGAGTATAGATTTAGTTGGTACTATTTCAATGCGAAAAGAAGTTAATGGAAATGGTGATAAGCAACTACAATTCCCTGATTTACACTCTGGAATATTCAACTATACATTTGAGTTGTGAGCTATTGATAATAGTGTTGGAAATGATAAAAACCCCACATTAGGTGCGCTTTTTACAATCACTAAAATGTTCGAAGTTCATCAATTAAAAATAAAAATTGCTATAGATTAATTATTTACAGAGCGTCTGTTGCAAACTCATAGAAACTTAATTAACATTGTATATAGAACTTCACGTATCCTGTTCATCCTATCTCAATATTTTAAAAGTACCAAAATGAATAGCGTTTTAACAAGCTTTTACTTTTCACCATCCCACTCTCCATAAAACTGGTCCAAAAACTGCTCCATATATTGATGTCTTGCTAATGCAATCTTTTGACCTGTCTTAGTATTCATTCTATCTTTTAAAAGCAATAATTTTTCATAGAAATGATTAATTGTAGGTGCTGTTGATAGTTTATATTCCTGCTTTGTCATCCTTAGGTTAACTTTGACAGATGGATCAAATATTTTTCGGTTTTTGAATCCGCCATAATTAAATGTCCTCGCAATCCCAATAGCTCCAATAGCATCTAATCGGTCTGCATCTTGCACGACATCCAATTCTGAAGACGTAAAAATTTGCGCTTCATTTCCGCCTTTAAAAGAGATATGCTTAATAATATTAACAACATGCTCTATAACCTTAGAATCCACATTATTCTCAAACAAGAATTTACGAGCTACCTTTGGACCTACCGTTTCATCACCATCATGAAATTTACTATCTCCTATATCATGAAGTAAAGCACCAAGTGCGACAACAAAACCATCTACCGCTTCATTTTTTGAGATGAGCAAAGCATTATTATAGACTCTTAAAATGTGAAACCAATCGTGACCGCCTTCGGCTTTTTCAAGTTGTTGTTGAACAAACAGTTTTGTTTTTTCTATTATTTCTTCGGAAGTATCCATGGCTTAAAATTAAAAATTCCCTTCAAAAACTGAAAGGAATTAATTATCATTTATCTAGAATTATTTCAAACGTGCAGGTTCCACCCATTTAAACTGATAGGAGTTTTCAGGTATTGTAATACGATCTGCCAATCGTAACATTCTTGGTGGCAATTTCATTAAGTAATCACGAGCTTTTTCGGCTTCATCATTAAGCCCTTTGATATTTCCAAGATCCCACCTATCAATTAACTTTTGTAAAATATCAATATAATCCTTAGAGGTATACACACCAATACGTTGCGCTGTATTTGAAAACTCTTCAAATGCAGTACCAATTTTATCACCAGATTCTCTAAGAAAATGTGCTGGCATTGCAATTTTACGCTTCATCATATAGTGAAAAGCCATCATCATTTGACTTGGATCCACCTCAAAAATACGCTCCACGAATTCTGAATACGCATGATGATGCCTCATCTCGTCACCTGAGATAATTTTACACATTTTTGCCAATTGCTTATTCCCTTTAGCTTTTGCCATTTTTGCCACACGGTTGTGCGAAATATAAGTCGCTAGCTCTTGAAAACTGGTATATACAAAGTTTTTATAAGGATCACGATCTGTACCAATATCAAAACCGTCTGCAATAAGATATTGCGTGGTTTTTTCTATTTCTTTCATATTTACACGACCAGAGAGGTAGAGGTATTTACTAAGTACGTCGCCATGGCGATTCTCCTCACCTGTCCAATGTCTAACCCATTTACCCCAACTATTTCGCCCTACTTGATCTACACCTTCTACATCCATTAACCAAGACTCGTAAGAGGGTAAAGCTTCTTCTGTAATCATATCACCAACTAAAACCACCCAAAAATCATAAGGTAACTCTTTAGAAAGCTCACGTATTTCTCGTACTTCTTCAAAAAATGAATCACTCTGAGAATTAGGTAAAAAATCTGTTGGCTGCCAAATCTTATCTATAGGTATAAGATATTTTTCAATAAGTTGGTCCACATCTTTTTCAAGATGCTGCATGACTTCCAATCGTATATTTTTCAACGACATATTAATGCGGTTTAATGGTTATTTTATTTGAATAGCGTTAGTAATTGTTTTTTCAACAGTCTCTAATAATGCTTGCTTATCTGTAAAGATAGCCATTTCTATAGGCTTATGAATAGTAAATTTTATATGATTTCCTATTCCCATCGGGAATTTACCGTAACGTAACATTTTCCATGAATTATTAACCGTTATGGGCACAATCAACGCAGATGGTGTTTTCTTTATTAAAATTTCCAAGCCCTTCATTTTAAAAGGTTTTGGATGACCATCTTTACTCCGAGTTCCTTCTGGAAAAATGACACCAGCGTAATTTGTTTTTTCTAGATACTCTCCAAATTTCATCATTGCAGGCAATGCTTGTCTTGGGTTTTTACGATCTATTAATACAGAACCTCCATGGCGTAAATTATAGGACACACTGGGAAGACCTTTACCTAATTCTTTTTTTGAAACAAACTTGACGTGATGCTTTCGCATATACCACATGATTGGTGATACATCGTGCATACTTTGATGATTAGCCACAACTAGTAGAGGTCTATTTGTAGGAATATCATGAGGATTATCCCAAGTAACTCTAGTGCCTAAAATATGTAAGCAGCGCACTAAACATAATTGCAAAAGATCCACGGTTTTTTTATGAACTTGATAACCAAATACATTTTTACAAAACACTTGGATTGGGTGGAAAATAACCAAGCACAACCCAAAAGTCATTAAGTATAAAACGGTCAATGGATATGCTAACAATTTTCTCATGTGGTAAAATTAGCCGAATGAAAACAATACACAAAAAAACCACGATTAAAAATCGTGGTTTTTTACTTATTTCATATTCAAAACAAAGTGAAGCCATATCATTTACATGAGTTTACATGAGTTTACATGGATTGTTAACCATATAACTTAGCTACGTTTGCAATGTTACTGTTTTAACAATGTGCGTTGTAAGCATCTACAAGATTTTCAGCAATTAATTCTGCTGGACGACCTTCAATATGATGACGCTCTAACATGTGAACTAATTCACCATCTTTAAATAATGCCATACAAGGTGAACTTGGAGGAAAAGGTACCATGTGCGCTCTAGCTGCATTGACAGCCTCTTTATCAACACCTGCAAACACCGTTACAATGTGATCTGGACGTTTAGCGTTTTGTATACTTTGACTCGCACCAGGACGCGCGTTTGCTGCTGCACCACCACATACTGAATTCACAACTACTAACGTCGTTCCTCCTTTTGCTATTGTAGCGTCCACAGCTTCTGCTGTGTGTAATTCTTCAAAACCAACTCTGGTTAAATCCTCACGCATTGGTTTTACTAATTCTGCTGGGTACATATATTTTAATTTTAAGATTAATATTTGAGTAGCAAAGATACAGAAAATA
Organism: Psychroserpens sp.; assembly: GCA_034111845.1. GTDB lineage: Bacteria > Bacteroidota > Bacteroidia > Flavobacteriales > Flavobacteriaceae > Psychroserpens. Next base: position 14,871 of record JAWUWM010000010.1, read on the forward strand.
AGTAGCTACTGGGCAGTATTCAGTTAGCAGTTTCAATGGTAAGATATGGATTTTCAATGGTGTTCCATTTCCGAAGAGAAATCAAAATTATCTACTAAATGTTAGTTGGAACCCATCACTCTCAAAAGCGTCTTCGTACGGTATAACTTTAGTTTGGGTTAAAACGGAAAGATTAAAGCTCATGTAATCATTTGTAAAAGTCGTAATTTCTCCCTCTACTAAAATTTGACAGCTATAACATCCCCTTTAATAAAACGTGACAGACAACCAACTCTATATTGTTATTAGCCACTGTTAACTTCTGTATTTATTGATTAAACTACCAAACGACAATCTCTTCATTATAACTGTCATCAATACCAACTAATCCCCATGTAAGCTTCTTTAAAAATCAAAACGTTTAATAGTCGCTATTAATGGCCCATCATCGTCCCTGATACAAGCAAAATTGAACAGGATAAACAGCACTAAACAAACCTACTTTTTCATATTTATACTTTAAAACTATCAACACCTTCAAAAAAGATTACGCTGACACCTCATATCTGCCCTAAAATACGATAAAATTAAAAATCCTTCTTTTAGCGATTAAAACATTTATTCTTTTAATCGCCTGATACTAAAAGCTCACCTCATGAATATTAACCTTTTACGCATACAAATAGCTCATATTAAAAGTATTTATCTCTTTGAGACCAATCACTAAGCAACAAAATCAAAAAAAGTCAACTAACAAATAGTATCTTTGGATTTCTATAAAAGGTATAAAATATGAGTTTTGCAAAATGGATTGGAGGCGCTTTGGGGTGGTCTTTTGGTGGACCAATAGGCGCTATTATTGGTCTTGCTATTGGAAGTTTAATTGATGGTTCTACTAAGGGTGGAGGCTTTTTATTAGGTGACGGAAACACGCAAGGAAGGCAAACCTCTTCTCAATCTAGATCACAACCTCAAACGCGCTCTGGAGATTTTGAATTGAGTCTATTAATTTTGGCTTCAGTCGTTATAAAAGCAGATGGTAGACAAGAACAAAGTGAGCTAGATTTTGTGCGTAGTCAATTTGTGAGCATGTATGGCAAAGATAGAGCTAATCAAGCCTTTAAACTATTCAAAAATATAAGTAAGCAACATATCCCAACACGAAAAGTGTGTTTACAGATTCGTGAAATGATGGACCATGCCTCTCGTTTGCAGTTGCTTCATTTTCTCTTCGGAATAGCGAAAGCAGATGGTATGGTGACGGATGACGAAGTGTCTCAAATTTATATGATCTCAGGCTATTTGGGTATAAGTCCTCGCGACTACGGAAGCATAAAAGCCATGTTCTACAGCAGTACCGACAACGCTTATGAAATTTTAGAAATCACTAAAGACGCCACAGATAGCGAAGTCAAAAAAGCATACCGAAAGATGGCAAAAAAATACCATCCAGATAAAGTAATTCACTTAGGAGAAGAACATCAAAAAGGTGCTGAAGAAAAATTTAGACACGTGCAAAGTGCTTATGAACAATTACAAAAGGAACGCAGGTTTTAATCATTTATGATTATTATCCTTCTTATTTATTCGTCTTTCGATAGCGTTAAAATAGCGTTTTTCTTTATATTTTCTATAGATAAATACAACGACTACAACTAGCCCTAGAATCATTAGTCCACCTTGTCCTGTGATGTAATTTAGTAGGTCCATATTATTCATTTAAAAACCTGTAGTCGCAATAAGAAACAAACCTTTCACTTCTAATTTGGTATTATTATTGTGCAATATTAATGAAATATCTATTGTCGACACTATTAGTTTTGGGTTCATTACTTGTAACTGCTCAAGACATTTCAGGAGTTTATCAATAAAGTCTGATTCTAAAGATTTCGGTTTATTACGCATGATAACGCTTAACACTGATGGCAGCTTTGAGTTTTATAATTTCCGAAGAAATGAAAAAAGGCTCATAATAATACGAGATAATAACACTTATATCTCGTTGTAAACGCTTTTGAAAAGGGAAGTGGGTTTTTATGAAAGTATAAGCGTCCCTTTAAATTATTAGTAACTCCAGTATACAATACTGTTTTAATTTTATTAGTAAGAATGTAGATATAATAATTATGAGTGCCTATGGTTTTCATAAGATGAATATATAAAAGATTCTTCGCTGCGCTCTGAATGACATTTGGATTCCTCATCAAAGCTAAATCTTTAATCAAACGACTACTGTCATTCAGAAGGAAGCATGACTGAAGAATCTACCCTCTAAACAAAAAGAAATCATCCTTCATGTCTTCAATCTGAGCGTCTTCATTAGTGATGATATAATCAATAGCTTTAGATGTAAACTCATCACCTTTAGACGTTAAATCCACAATATTATTATCGATAATAATCATGTTGTTTTTAAGTGCTAAATCCAACACTGTTTTAGACCGTACTTTCTGCCAATTGATATGTTCATTTAAATGATTAACATGACGCTCACTGTCTTCATCATGATTTTTTAAATGGAGCAAAAATGTTAAAAGTGAGACTTCTATACGCTGTTGTTTTTCTCTATACAATACTGCTATAACCCCTTTGCTTGGCGCGAATAAATAGACGATCAAAAATAGGAGTCCCAGCATTGTCGTAATTGATCCCGAAATTGAAGCATCCAACCAATGTGCAAACCAATAGCCCGAAATAGCACTCACAATCCCAAAGATTATGGAAAGCACTAACATTTTCTTCAAGTCTGTAGTTAATAAATATGCAGTTGCTGCAGGCGCA
>JAWUWM010000011.1:0-41009 GCA_034111845.1 Psychroserpens sp.
GTTGAGTCAAATTAGAGTTACGTTCTTCTAAAGTACTCTGTTCACTTTTACTTTTCAACTTAATAAAAAGCATGCCTAAATAGGCACCAATCGCTGCAGAAACAAGTATAGCTAGAATTAGAATAAGACTGTCGTTCATAAATAGAGTAGAAATTTACTCAAAGATAAAATATTTGTTTGCTAAAAGAACCTAAGGAATTATTTATATTAGATGAAGCTTACAGCAAATGACTGTTTCAGAACAAAAACGATTAGTAAAAAGATTATATTTAGTTTCAATGTTCTTTAATGTGATTTTACCATTGTTGATTTTGTATATGATGACTGGCGATAAATCAGGAGAAGTTAAATTACTATTTGTTGCTTTAGTAATATGCGGTTTCACTTGTTTGTTAGTCAATAGTGCTTGCTTTTTTATTCCAGAATTTTAAAGTAAAAGAGATGTTGTTACGACGTCATATTGCCTTCGATAGTAGCTTTCGTAGGTTGTATATTTTATTTGGGTTTTATTTGTTTACTGATTTATACTATTCTCATAAATCTATCTTGCAAGTATGTAACCGATAAACAAAGAAGTGATATCTAGTTTTCTAAAACATAGATATCCTCAATAATACGCTCAATATCTTCATCATCTGTACCATCATAGATTCCGCGAATTTGTTTCTCTTTATCTATTAATATAAAGTTTGGTGTGTGAATAAAATCTTGGAGTCCACCATCACCTCTTTCTACTACAGCAAAATAACTTTGACGTGCTAAATTGTAAATGTGTTTTTTATCTCCAGTAGTTACGTTCCATTTGGTATCAATGACACCTTTTTTTAGTGCATACGCTTTTAATACAGAAACACGGTCTATTTCTGGAGTAACCGATAGTGACAAAAACATAATGTCATCATTATCTATAAATTCTTCTTGAATTTTCGCCATATTTTTTGTCATTATCGGGCAAATAGTGCCACAACTTGTAAAAAAGAAATCGGTCACATAAATTTTGTTCTTGTAGTTGTTTTGAGTTATGATTTGTCCATTTTGATTGATGAGTTCAAAATCTGAAACGGTATGATTAGAGTTTTTATTCTGAAGGCGTTTATCTACTAACTCAGATTTTATATCAGCTGGATTATAAATTGGCAAGACTTTGTATTGTTTGGTGTTACATGATGATAACCCTATAAACAGGGATATGCATAAAAAAACTAAAATCCATCTTTCCGAAGTCATATAAAAAATATTAAAGTATGGTTTTATCTATATAGTTAGTTGCTTCAACTAATTCTGGACGATCGCTTTGTGAATGTTTTGCTAAGGCAATCAATTGTTTAAAATATAAAGTTGCTTTTTTAATATCTCCAGTTTGTTTGGCAGCTTGAGCAGCTCCATAAATTCCATTAAATCTATTTGGATGTCCTTTTAAGTTTATTTCATAAGCTTCTAAAGCTTCTTTCGGTTTGTTTAAAGCGAGTAACATATCTCCAAGAAGTTCATCAGCAGGTAGCACTTCTCCAGGGGTTACTGCGTGTTTTGAAGTTTGGTTTTCTAAAAATGCAGCGCTTTTCATAAGTGTAAGTGCTTTGTCATTGTTGCCTTTAGCTAATTCGATCCATGCTTCGCTAGCATGAATTTGAATATTTACTTGATTAGATTTATAGTATTCGTTAGCATCCATCAAATTTTTATGTAATGTTTGGAGTACCAGTAATTCGTTTTCTGCGGAATTTAAATTACCAATGTGAGCATATCCTAAGGCTTTTCCAAAGTGCAACATAGCCGTTTCCCAATGCATGGTGTCCCATGTGAAATCTATTGATGGTAATTTAAGATTTGAAGCGTCTTCCCATTGTTTGTTCTCTAAAGCCATTCTCACTGGCATCGCAACTAGAGCATAAGAGGTCGCGAAATGTTGTTTTGGAAAAACAGCTGAAACAGCTTTCATCTCATCCAAATACTCTTGTGCTTTTAGGTTGTTTCCCATTTGTAAGTAAGCATATACCAAGTAGTCAACTGCATGAATTTCTTGAGCCCAACTAGCGTCTGGATTTACACTTTCAGCATAACAAACAGCAGATGCTGCCGAATTAATATTGGTATCAATAGATTCTTGCCAGAGTCCTAATCGTGTAAAAATATGTGATGGCATATGTTGTGCGTGTGCAGAAGCTGGTGCAATTTCTGCATAACGTCTAGCAGTTTTTAGAGCATTTTCAGCAATTTCAGGATAATCATAGGTGTGAATCACATAATGAGCAATCCCTGGATGATTGGGTTGCTCTTTAAAAAGTTTTTGTAAAATAGTACCAGCTTTTTTTTGACTAGCATAGGTTTTGTCATTGGGATCTGCTGCAGAGGTGATGGCTAGAGCATAAAATATTCCTGCTTCAGTGTCATCTTTTTCACTCTTATAGATTTGCTTCATCTTCTCTTCATACAAAAGCTCTCTTGTTTTATGGTCTACGTTTTCCCAATCTGTGTAAAATACTTTTAACGCATCTAAGTATAGTTCTGCGCGTTTAGATTTTGGTAAAGATTCTGCGATTTCTAAAAGTATAGTTCCTTTTTTCAATTCTTTTGGTCCTGGTGGTGCCCATAGTTCGTGATAAATACTCATGGCAACTCCCCAATATGCCATAGCACATTCTGGATCAGCATCAATAACTTTTACAAATGCTTTTTCGGCTTCGGCATATTCAAAAGAGTGAAGTAATGAAATAGCTAAATTGAATGTTTCTCGGACATCATATTTACATTCTAATCCAAAACTTACGTTTCCAAATTCTGGGTTGCCACAAAGTAAAATATCACCTCTTTTAAGGTCGAGTGATGCTAATGCAGGATTTGGTTCTGGTGTTTTGTCTTTACACGTAAATAGGAGTGATATTAGTATAACAATACAGGCTACTTTAAATAATTTCATCTCTAATGGTTTTTCTACAATTCGTTAAGATGAAAAACGGGTTATTAAAAACCGGGGATTGAAATATTTTTAAAAACTTGATTTTCAGCAATCTAAAGATAGTTTAAAATAATAAGACTAAAGAAATTAAGTATTGCTTTTAAACTTTTGATTTGAGTTAACTCAATAATTTCTGCAAGTGGCATTTGATAATGTTGGTTGTGATTCCTCTATTGAATATAAAGTGCCTATTTATAAAAAGCTAGTTCTAATGGTATTGTAGATGTTATATCTTCCAGTATTTTACTTGATTTTTATCATAACTAATAATTATGTATATGATAATAAATATAAATAAAAATAAATGAATATTTTGATATAACTTTGAAAAATGAAAATTAATTAGTCAGTTATTTAAAGCCTATTGGTTGTATTTTTGAGCTAATGATAATTTTTTAATTTAAAAAACTAATTGTTATGAAATCACATTTTATTTTTGCAGTCCTAATATTATTTTTGTGCTCTAGTTGTGCTGTAATCAGACCAGGAGAGGCTGGTGTTAAACAAACTTTAGGGAAGTTTTCTGATGAAATTTCAACGCAAGGTGTTATTTATTATAATCCATTTGTGAGTAAAGTTATTAAGGAGTCAACACAAACAAACAATATTAAATTGGTGCTTAGTTTACCAACAAAAGAGGGATTAAGTGTTAATTCTGAAATTTCAATTTTGTATCGATTAGAGTTAAAAAAAATCCCAACCATATTAGAAAATCTAGGCCAGAATTATGAATCTATAATTACGAGTGTATTCAGATCTGCTTCGTCTGATGTCTGTGCTCAATTTTTTGCTAAAGACATGCACTCTGGAATGCGTGCAACGATAGAAGAGGAAATAAAATCTAAAATGCTCGGCAATTTAGAAAAACAAGCTGATGGTGTTGAACTCATTGCTGTTCTTATGAAGAGTATTCAATTGCCCAACGGACTTGCGAGTTCTATTGAACAGAAACTGCAGGCAGAGCAAGATGCGATGCGAATGAAATTTATTATCCAGCAAGCCACTTTAGAAGCAGAAAGAAAAATAATTGAGGCAACTGGTGAACGTGATGCACAAAAAATTCTTGCTCAAGGTTTAACAAATGAGATTATAAAGTTAAGATCAATAGAGGCATTCGTTAAACTAGCGCAATCTAATAATAGTAAGGTGATTATTACAGATGGTAAAACACCACTATTAATAAATGACTAAATAGATTTTAATGCGATTTGTTTTTAGCAACACAAAATTCAAATACCACAAGGTAAGTGCTTTGTGGTATCTTATTTTAAACTAAAATCTATGGTCATTATTTCTTCACTCTAAAACTCCCAGTTTTTTGATCAAAACCAATCAGATCTTTAGGGAATAAGGTTTCAAAAACACCCTGTTCTATCAAATGACATGGCGAATCTGATACGACCTTATCATTGGTCATCACTATCATAGTGTCACATAATTGAATAGCTAAATCGATCTCATGGGATGAAAACAGAATCGTTTTATTCGTGTCTTTGGCTAACCGTTGTAATAGTTTTAAAATATATGCTTTATGATACATATCGAGATGTGTCGTTGGTTCATCCAGGATAATCAAATCGGTATCTTGCGCTAATGCACGTGCAATCATCACTTTTTGAAGTTGGCCATCACTCAATTCAAAGCACTTACGATGTTTTAAATCTTTCAGATTAGTATGTTCAATAGCTTTTTTTACTGCGGAAATATCTTCCTTAGATAAATTGCCAACCCAGTTTGTATAAGGCTGACGGCCCAAAGCAATGAGTTCTTCAACTGAAAGATTTTTAGCCATCAACTGCTCAGTCAAAACTAAACTCATTGTTTTTGCTAAATCCAAAGCAGCGTAATTTTTAAGCGGAATATCATGTATTTCAATGTCCCCTTCTAAAGGCTTTTGAATCGCACTCAAAGTTCGCAATAGTGTGGATTTTCCAATCCCATTTGCTCCAACAAGGCCAATAAGTTCCCCTTGTTTCAGCTCAAGGTTGATGTTTTCTGTTATGACAGAAGTCGCTTTCTTGGTTTGGTAACCAATAGAAAGCTGCTTCGTTTTTAGGATGATATGTTTGCTGCCTTCTGTCATTTAAAACACCATTTTGCGTTGTCTAACTAATAACCAAACGACCACAGGTGCACCAATTAAAGAGGTAATCGCATTAATAGGTAAGGTGTAATCACTGGTGGGTAATTGTGCAATACTATCACAGATAAGCATCACAATGGCCCCAAATAAAAACACAGCTGGTAGTAATAATTGATGATTAGAGGTATTGAAAATTTGTCGTGTTATATGCGGAATTGCCAATCCAATAAATGCAATTGGTCCTGCAAAAGCAGTTATCGTTCCCGCTAATAAACTAGTGGCGATGATGATAATGAATCTGCTTTTTTTGACATCTAGACCTAAACTTTTAGCGTAGTTTTCTCCAAGTAAAAACGTATTCAAGGCTTTAATTGAAAAGATGGCAAGTAAGATTCCGAGGAGGTAAATTCCGAAGAAAATAATAAGTTCATTCCAAGAGAGATTACCTAAACTTCCAAAGCCCCAAAATATATATTGTTGCAACTGTTCTGCAGAACTAAAGTAGGAAAGAACACTCACTATAGCCGCGGTAATACTGCCAAACATTAAGCCAATAATTAAAATCGCCATTGTGTCTCTTACTTTAGAAGACACGAGAAGTACAGCTAATAAAACGAGGAAACTTCCTAAACTGGCTGCAATAACAATGGTCCATTTTGATATTAGAAAGCTAGCAAATACACCTCCAAATAATCCAGAACCTAAAATAACTAAAGCAACACCTAAACTCGCTCCTGAGGTTATTCCTAATACAAAAGGTCCTGCTAATGGATTGCGAAATAAGGTCTGCATTAATAATCCTGAAATCCCTAAACCAGAGCCTACCAAAATGGCAGTAAATGCTTTTGGTAATCTATAATCCTGAATGATATATTGCCAAGATTCATTATTTGAATTACCAAAAATACTTTTAATGACTTCGGAAAATGGAATACTCACAGATCCTAAACTAATATTCACAACAAAGCAGAGCAACAAAAGCAGTGCTAAGATGAAAAATGAATAGGTGTGTTTGGTTTTCATTGTTTTTGTTGTCATTCAGAGCAGAGTGAAGAATCTAAACTTTTAATTAAAATAAAAGATTCTTCGCTTTCCTCTGTATGGCATTAGTCTATTTTATTGGTTATCAATAATGGTTTAAAAAATGTCGTCTCATAATCTTGCAACAATTCAGGATGACAAATTTTAATCATATCCTTAAGTACTAAATCTGGTCGTGCCATTCCTAACTCATAATAGGTAACACCTCCTGTTTCACCTATGGTATTGGCAAACGTAAATATTTTTTTATCATTAAATGCACTGAACTCAGTATAGTGTGCATTCGATTTTTCTAAGGCTTCATAACTTGAGTAGTAAGAGGGACTCAGCCATAAATCTATAGTTTTTGCTTTGTCAAAAACAGTTTCAAAACTCAATGCTATACTTCCCGTATCTTTAGTGTCACTCCATAAATAATTAGCGTTAGCATCATTTAAAAATTGTGCTTCGGCACTTGCTCCATTTGGTAAATACCACACATCCTTATACATCGCACCACATAAGACGGTTGGTCTTGAGGTTGCTTTTGATGCGATTTTCTTTGCTTCGCGATAAGCACTTTCAATGTTATTAAAAATAGAATCAGCTTCTTTTTCTTTGTTATATAGTACTCCAAAAAACTTAATCCATTCTGCTTTAGCTAAAGGTGATTTTTCAACCCAATCACCATTGTAAATCACAGGAATTCTAGCATTTTGGATCGTTTCCATACTTTTATTTGTACCGTCAACTCCAAAAGCAACGACGAGATCTGGTCTTAATTCTAACAAGACTTCGGTATTGATACCTTCGTTTTTCCCTAATTCTCTAACGTCTCCATTATAAATTCGCAATCTTGTTTTTTCTGATGACACATAATCTGTTCCAGGAAAACCAACTAGAGTTTTCTCGACGCCTAGCAGTTCTAATGCAGGAATGTGAGTTGTGGAAGTTGCCACTATTTTTTGAATTGGTGTTATGATAATCCCATCGTAGTCATCGCTCTTAAAAGTTGTTTTAGCTGCTTCTTCCGTAGAAATTAAAACATATTTAAACTCTTTTTCGCTCTTAGGCCAGGGGCTTCTTATGAGCAATACCTTGTGATTTGGTTTTTTTTCAATTGAAAATCCTTCAGCATAACTGTTTAATCCGTAAATATCAATCTCTGACAGATCTAAATCAATGCCCTTATCCTCTTTACATGATGTTAGAATTAGAAGAATAAGTATAAAATAGTAATTTTTCAAAAGGATAGATTTTATTTTTATTCAAAAATAGTATTAATTCATTTAATCTAGCTTGGCATTTTAAAGTATTGGTTTTAAAAGGGTAATTAAATATGCGTTTTTTTTGTGATCGTACTTAACGTGACTTTTATTAGCCTTTATAACAAATTTATATTTTAATATTATTCAAAACTAGTGATATGAGTGATAATTTAAGCGCAATAGTTTACATCGTAGCCTCAGTTATAATGCTACATTTTGTAGTTGGTTTTATTTATCTAGTTCATAAGATATATAAGAAGGATTAATCGGGGTTATGTTTTTATGATTTGTTGTAGTCATATTCAATGGTTTTCTAGACTCGTATATTGTTTTCTTCAATTAATCGAACTCTTAAAATTGAGTTTGTATAGCTTCTTTGTTTTTTGAGATGACCAGAGCACTCGTATTTAGAGAAAAAGACCTATCAAGTTTTTAAAATTAGAGAGGTCTTGTTTCTGAAATGAATTATAGTATCTTCGCATGGAATTTTGGTTCGACTTCGTCTTAACGAATATGTTTGTGTATCTCAAATGAGATTCTGAAATAATTTTTTACGACTGCGTCGATTAAAAGGGAATCTGGTGAGATTGTTATTTTCAATTCCAGAACTGTTCCCGCAACTGTAAGTTTTATGCCCAGCATTACTGGGTATCTCTTCATAGAGTTATTGTTTTCTTCAATACCACTGGTTTAAAAACTGGGAAGGTGAAACAATAAAAAACAAGTCAGGAGACCTGCCAGATTTCTTAATCAAAAATGACTTTCGGGAGAAGAGTCTTTGAGGTATGAAACAGATAATTCTATTTTATTGTTTACTGCTTTTTAGCAGTGTTGCTTGGTCACAGATAACTTTGGACTCTATTCAAAATTTGGATGAGGTGGTGTTGAGCGATGTCAAGTTAAAGCAATATGCCAAAGGGTATAAGCTGACGATGTTAGGTGATTCTATTTTGAGAAAAAATAGAACGTCGTTGACAGATGTTTTACGTTTTAATTCGAATATTTATTTCAAGGAAAATGGTTATGGCATGGTGTCTTCGGCATCTTTTAGAGGGACTAACGCCTCTCAAACGGCTGTGATTTGGAACGGAATTAACATCAACTCCCAACTCAACGGTCAAGTAGATTTCAATACGATATCCTCTTCAAATTATGATAATATTAGCATTAGAAGTGGTGGCGGAAGTGTGCAATATGGCAGTGGTGCCATTGGTGGGACAGTTCATTTGTCTAATGATTTAGATTTTGAAACTCATTTTGATAATCGTGCTCAAGTTTCTTTTGGGAGTTTTGATACACAAAATGTGAATTATAATGGTTCCTTCGGAAATGGAAAGTGGTCAGCAAATATTGGTGCTGCATATGTGAGTTCTGAAAATGATTACCAGTTTCTAGGAACCGATCGTAAAAACGACAATGGTGCATTTGATAATTTAGATTTGAATCTTAATTTAGGATACATTATGTCTGATAAAGACGTCCTTAAATTGTATCATCAAAACTTTAGAAGTGATCGTGAATTTTCTGAAACATTGTTAGCGCCTTCAAATAGTAAATACGAAACTCAAGACTATCGTACTATGATAGATTGGACACGAATTGGAAACACATACACATCCACAATTAAAGCAGTTCATTTACAAGAACAGTTCAAGTATTTTGAGAATAAGACTTTGGATAATAATTTTTCTGAAGGAAAAGTCAATACCTTTTTAATAAAACAGCACTACAAACATGAGTTTTCAAAACGATTGATTGTAAGTGTCATTTCTGATGCTAGCCATATTACTGCCAGTGGAAATAGTTTTGCAAATCCCAACCGAAATACATTTTCTGCAACTGCAATTTTAAATCATAGACCAACAGAAAAGCTACAATATAATTTGAATGTGCGTCAGGATGTGTTTTCAGATTTTGAAAGTCCGTTAGTGTTCTCAGGAGATGTGAGTTATCAACTTTTAAAATGGTATGTACTTAAAATTAATGCCTCTAAAAATTTTAGAATCCCAACCTTTAATGATTTATACTGGAATCCTGGTGGCAATTTAGATTTAAACCCAGAAGAATCGTATCAAGTAGATTTAGGTCATGAGTTTACGTATAAAGAAGCGACTTTAAAACTCAATAGCTATTATATAGAAACAGCAGATTTAATCCAATGGCGACCAAATAGCGCATCGGGTTACTGGAATCCTGTAAACGTTGCCAATGCAAAACACTACGGACTAGAAGCCGAAGTTGGTATCAAAAAAATATTTAATAAGCACACCTTAAATTTTTCAAGTGCCTACTCCTACACAGAGACTGAAGATGTAGAAAAAAACCAACGTTTATTTTACGTGCCATTACACAAAGCAAATGCATCATTAGCCTATAATTACAAATCGTTTACTGCGTTTTATCAGCACCTATATAATGGTGAAGTTGAAATTATTGGTAATACGCTTGAAGGTTTTGATGTTGGTAATTTAGGACTGTCTTATAATTTTAATACAACAGGTAAATTGGTGTATGAGGCCAATTTCAGAATTAATAATATTTACAACACTTATTACGAAAACGTAGCATTGCGTCCAATGCCAAATAGAAATTTTACAATCAATTTAACACTTAAATTTTAAGAATGAAACTTTACAAATTAATTTTAGTAGCCTTTATATTAGGCTTAGTATTTACATCTTGTACTAATGACGATGATGTCAATTCATCTCCACTGCCATTAGGTGACTATGAAGACGGGATTTTAATATCGCACGAAGGTAATTTTGGGCAAGGAAATGCTTCTGTGTCTTTTGTTTCTTATGATTTACAGACGGTTGAAAATAATATTTATAGTGCTGTCAATTCTAATTCTTTAGGTGATACAGCGCAGAGTATTGGCTTTAATGGCAATTTAGCATATATCGTCTTAAATGTATCTAACGCTATCGAAGTTGTAAATCGTTACACGTTTGAATCTGTTGCAACGATTAATACAGGATTAAATAACCCAAGATTTATTGCATTCGCTAACGGAAAAGGATATGTTACAAACTGGGGAGACGGTTCAGTAGCTACAGATGATTATTTAGCTGTGATAGATTTATCATCTAATACATTAACTACTCAAACTATTGCTGTTGTAGAAGGTCCGGAAGAAATCGTAGCAAGCAATAATACATTGTACGTAGCTCATCAAGGTGGTTTTAGCCAGAACAATGTAATATCTGTTATTGATGCCACTTCAGATATGGTGTCTTCTACAATTACAGTTGGAGATGTTCCAAACTCTATGCAACTAGATAACTCCGGAAATTTGTGGGTCTTAGCTGGCGGAAAACCATCTTGGACAGGTGAAGAGACCGGTGGGAAATTATCAAAGATTAATACAATTGATAATAGTATGACATCTATAGATTTTGCAGATACAGAACATCCAAATCACTTGGCATTAGATAATGGTGCTTTATATTACTATATGTCTGGTAGTGTTTTTAAAATGGCTAGTAGTGAAATAACGCTGCCAAGTAGCGCAGAGTTAATAGGTTTGAATTTCTACGGAATGACAGTTAATAACTCAGTATTATATGGTGTTGATGCGGTAGATTTTACAAATAATGGAACATTATCCACTTACAATTTGTCTTCAAATTCATTAGAAGCATCGGCTACATTAAATATAATTCCTGGCGGAATTTACTTTAACTAAGTTCAATTAAGTCTTGTTTTAAGGCCCTAAGCATAATTCTTTGTTAGAATTTCTGTAATTAAGAATCATTTACTAGTTTCGCGCTTAATAGGGCGATTAAATAATTAATGAAATGACATATAAATTATAAAACCATGAAGTATAATCTTAAAAAGATGATGGCGTTAGATTTGTATCTCACTACGTTAAATCAGGATAATAGCGATACTATTGCAGGACTAGTTGAAGGTACTACAAATTTTGTAATGCCATTGATGAGTTGGGATTTTCATAGTAAAAACTTTAATAGACAATTACAGGTTGCCCAGCGTGAACAAGATATTTTAAAAGTGGTTCATTTAGGTCAAAAATATAACTGGAAAAATGATGTCCAATCTATTTTTAAACAGAATGAGTTTGAAGCCTTATTGCTAACAGATCATGAACAACGTATCGTTTGGGTAAGTGATGGGTTCACTGCTATGACTGGCTATTTTAAAAAGGAAGTGTTGCATAAAACACCTCGTATATTGCAAGGTGCTGATACGTCTGTTAAATCTAAAAAAAGAATACGAGAGAAGCTTAGTACTGATATGTCATTCTCAGAAATAATTACTAATTACAAAAAAGATGGTTCGCCGTACAAATGTGAGGTAAAAATATTTCCTTTAAAAACTGATGAAACAACCCACTATTTAGCTTTAGAGCGTCAAGTGGTTTAAAGACAACTTAGTTTAGGACTGTACAATTTCAAATACATAAAAGCCACTCATGAGAGTGGCTTTTATTATATCTGTGTTTTTTATTAGTACTATAATTAGTTGAAATTTAATCGGTTTAAAATAAAATCGTCAGCATCTATGTACATGCCTTCTTCAATAGGATCTATATTTATGCTTGTTTTAATAGATCTGATTACCCTGTTTTGTTGACTCAAACGTCCTAAGCCTTGTATTTCTGAAAGAGCTGCAGCTAAAAGAGGTTCGTTAATATCACCTAATGTTCCAAAGTTTCTTGGAGATTCAAGTAAAGTGATGTTTGGAACTAATCCAGTTCCTGGTACTGCAACATCATTTACATTAATAGAATTAGCAACTAAGGGTTGCATGGCATACGTATGATTTGGGTTTATTTCACTCGATGATAAATCTGGAGAATCGTATATAGTTATAGAAGCCTGAGTTTTACCAGTCGTAAAATCTCCAATTTGTACCACATCAATATAAGCGCTTAAACTATTTATGACTAATTCACTTGCCGATGCAGATCTGCTGGTAGTCAATACATATACTTTATTTAAATTGAGACTATTGATGGCGTTACCATCAAAGCTACTCACAAAGTTAAAATCATTATTGAGTTCTTGTAATCCGCTATTATAAACAAGTTTAGAATATACATCGCCTGTAAACTGTCCTGTAACCATGCTTCCTAGGTAAGATGCAGTGAGAACTGATCCTCCTGGATTGTATCTTAAGTCCAAAACAAGATGTTGTACATTACTTGCTTGAAGTTGCCCAAAAGCATCATTAAGTTGATTGTCGAAGTTTCTATTAAACCCATTGTAAACTAAATAGCCAACATTTTCTCCATCTACTTCAATAATATCTACTTGATGGACTGGGTTTTCGGTAAATGTTGCTTTTGTGAGTGCTTGACTATTTGTTGTTGATGTAATTGTATCGTCTTCTAACTCTGCTGTACCATTATCATTGTAGGTTCCAAAATTTAGGGTATAGGCATCTTGATTAAGTAGGCTACTGAGGTTATCAGTAGTTAATTGAGTCCCGTTAACAGCGTTAAAAATTTGACCGCGTTGTAAGCCTAAGTCATCAGAAACACTATTGTTGATGACAAGTCTAATGATTCCAAAAACTTCAGTAGTACTTCCAGGTTCTAGATAGAAGTTGAATTCCAATCCGTTGCTTTTTGAAGTTCCTGCCAATAATTGCTCAAATTCTATATAATTTGTTAGTAATCTACTAAAACGATCTACAGTTTCGGGTTGAAAAATTACGGAGTTAAACAAGTCTTGTGGGTCAGAAAAACTATTCAAATAATCAGCATAATCTTCATTTGAGTTAAAGCGATCATTTGCCAAATCTGGTACCTCATCTTTATATAAATAGACTGCATTCATACCTTTCCAAACGAAATCATTAATTTCACTAGCACTAATTAGATTATCATCTCCGTCTTCAAAACAACTCGTTAATGACAAGGTCAAAATGAATAGTAAACTTATTTTTAATAGTCGCATCTGGTTTTGTGTTTTAAAATTTCCGAAGTAAAAGGAAGAGTATAGCATTGTTCTTCTTTATTCCTGAAATTTAGGTTAATTTTCTTTTTCAATGTCTTATACCACTTTTAAATTAAAACTAGTATGTAGACGCTTTAGTCTACTGAACTCTAAATTTACTTACATTATTGTAAATTAAAAAATATCCTGTAACAAATTCGAAACATGTTCGTCGTAATAATAAGAAGCAGAATTAATCATTTGTTTTTTAACTAACAACCCATTAATGACACAAACTGATTTTACAAAATTAGTATTGCCTTTTAAGAATAAGGTCTTTCGTTTAGCAAAAAGACTGCTCGTTTCTCGTGAAGAAGCAGAAGATGCAACGCAGGAGATTTTAATGAAATTGTGGAAGAATAAAGAGAAAATTGCCGAGTACAAAAATGTAGAAGCTTTTGCGATGACCATGACAAAGAATTTTTGTTTAGACAGATTAAAATCAAAACAAGCACAGAATTTGAAAATCGTTCATAGTAATTATGAAGAGAATAACACCTCATTAGAAAAACAAGTAGAAGCTAGAGATAGTGTGAATTGGCTCTCTAAAATAATTGAAGATTTACCAGAGCAACAAAAAATAATAGTACAGCTTAGAGATATAGAAGAGTATGACTTTGATGAAATTGCAAAAGTAGTAGATATGAACCCTACCGCAATTAGAGTCGCTTTATCAAGAGCAAGAAAAACAATACGAGAAAAATTAACTAATACACATCGTTATGGTATTAAATAGTATAGAAAAATTACTGGAAAAGTACGACAATGGTGAGACAACCATTAAAGAAGAGCAGGAGCTCAAAGCATATTTTACTCAAGACGAGGTTGCACCGCATTTGGAGTCGTACAGGGTTATTTTTCAGTATTTTAAAACGACAAAACAAGAGGATTTATATACAAAGGACATTCCATTAAAAACTAAAAAGAGTCACATCTATAAATGGATTTCTGTCGCAGCGTTAGTAGTACTCTCGTTAGGGATTTTCAACCAAATTGGAGGTGATAAAAAGACAATTAATGATCTTAGTGCCGAAGAGCAATTAGCTTACAACCAAGCTGTAGAAGTTTTCGACCTCGTAGGTTCAAAATTTGACCAAGGCGGAAGTAACATGGCAGCTTTTGGATTAATGTCTAATAAACTATCTGAAGGTGTTGATAAATTCGAACACGTTTCTGAGTTTTCAGAAGCCACAAACAAAATTTTTAAATCAAAAAAGAAAAAACAAAACAAGTAACAAAACTAAAACTACAATTATGAAAAAAGTAATATTAATAGTCGCAATAGCATTGACAAGTACAATCTCTTTTGGACAAAGTATGTTTGATAAATATGAGGACATGAAAGAGGTGACTTCTGGAGTTATTAATCAAAAAATGTTTGCGATGATCGCAAGTATCGATATTGATTTAGATGATCCAGATGCTCAGAAGTTCATGGAAATGGCAAAGAAAATTGAAAGCGTTAAAATTTTAAGCACGAGTAATTCAAGTATTTCTAAAAATATGAGAGCAGATGCAGAAGGTCACATTAATAAAGCAAATCTAAGTGAATTGATGCGTTTCAAGGATGGTGATCAAACTGTAAAGTTCTATGTCAAAGAAGGAAAAGATGATAACCATGTTAAAGAATTATTTATGCTTATCAATGGGTTGGGTGAGCTTACTAAAGATGCTAATATAGAAATCAACGGTAAAAAACGTGAGTTTGAAACCGTGGTCGTATCTATTACTGGTGATATTGATTTAAGAGAAATCTCTAAAATCACAAGTACTATGAATGTGCCAGGAGGTAAGAACTTAGAAAAAGTTGGTAAAAATAACTAATTATGACACGAGCATGTTAAAAGTATTCTTGTTCATGAGATTTATGAATAGCGAACTGCATGTGACCATTGAAAAACAATAAATAGAAGCACATGAACACATCAATCAAATCAATTTTCACTATGTTAATTTTGGTTGTGACTTTACAAAGTTGCAACCAAGATCAAACATTGCAAACGTATTACGTTGACAATGAGTTGGCCGCAGGATTCACATCATTAGATGTGCCTGTTAGTATGCTTCAAATAGATGAAGAGTCGCTTAGCGAAGAAGAATTAGAAGCCTATGAGTCTATTGAGAAATTAAGTTTAATTGCTTTTGTTTTAGATGAAAGTAATAAAGAACAAATGGATGTTGAGTACGCTAAAGTATTGACTATTTTAAAAGATCCTAAGTATGAAGAATTGATGCGTGGCGGAAATTCTACAGACGGAAAGTTCATTATCAAATGCATTGGAGATGTAGATAATGTAGATGAGTTCATTCTCTTCGGAAATTCTAATAATACAGGATTTGGAGTTATAAGAGTATTAGGCGACGATATGAATTTTAATAAAATAGCAAAATTGGCTGCGGTTTTACAAGATTCTGATATTGAAAGCTCTCAATTAAAGAAGTTTTCAGAGTTTTTTAAATAAAAGTTTTTAAACGCTTATCATAAATAATTTAAACCAATATCTAATATTGATTTAAATGTTAATAACCACTTCAAGTCTGACCATTTGAAGTGGTTTTTTTATGGATGTGATTTCTTCAATAAAAATTAAGGACTGTATTTACTCAGTTTCTGTGTTTTTAAGAACAATGCTAATTAAATATATAGCCAATAGGGTAAATGCAGAAAACAGGATAGCCTTAACAATCAAATAATCTAAAAAACCTAAAACACCTGCTATAAAGAAGCTAGCAAATATAAGACCTGAAAATAAGAGTGTCAATGTGTTTCTAGAAGGTATTTGCATTAAATTATATTCCTGTATAGTTACTTGGGTTAATGGCTTTTAATTCTGTTTTTATAGCTTCGGAAACGTCTAAGGTATCAATAAACTTTGATATAGATTGCTCGTTGATGGTGTCGTTAGTTCTCGTTAAGCCTTTCAATGCTTCATAAGGGTTAGGGTAACCTTCACGACGTAAAATTGTTTGGATAGCTTCTGCAACGACAGCCCAATTGTTTTCCAAGTCTTGTGCAAACTTAGGTGTATTGAGTAGTAATTTGTCTAATCCTTTTAGTGTAGACTTAAAACCGATGATTGTATGTCCAAAAGGTACGCCAACGTTTCTAAGTACTGTACTATCTGTTAAATCACGTTGTAATCTAGAGATAGGAAGCTTCGCTGATAAGTGCTCAAAAATAGCATTTGCGAGACCCAAATTACCTTCTGAGTTTTCAAAATCGATAGGATTTACTTTATGTGGCATTGCGCGACTTCCAACTTCACCTTCTTTAATTTTTTGCTTAAAATATTCCATAGACACATAGGTCCAGACGTCTCTATCTAAGTCAATAAGGATGGTGTTGATACGTTTTAAAGCATCAAATAAAGCCGCCATATGATCGTAATGTTCAATTTGAGTCGTAGGGAATGAATGCTGTAAGCCTAGTTTCTCTTGTACAAATTTACTTCCAAAAGCTTTCCAATCCATAGTTGGGTAAGCTACTTTGTGAGCGTTAAAATTCCCTGTTGCTCCACCAAATTTGGCAGCACTTGGGACATTATTTAATAAGTTAAACTGCTCTTCCAATCGCACGACAAAAACTTCTATTTCCTTACCTAAACGGGTAGGAGAAGCTGGTTGGCCATGAGTTCTTGCTAACATCGGGATGTCTTTCCAATCTTCGGCAAGTGATTTCAGTTTATTAAGAACTTCAAAATATTCAGGAACATAGACATCATTCATAGCATCTTTGATACTTAAAGGAATGGCTGTATTGTTAATGTCTTGAGACGTTAATCCAAAATGGATAAACTCTTTGTATTTAGACAAATTTAATGCGTCAAATTTTTCTTTAATAAAATATTCAACCGCTTTTACGTCATGATTTGTAACAGCTTCAATATCTTTTATAGCTTGCGCATCTTCCGAAGAAAAAGACGTGTAAATAGCTCTTAAATCTCCAAACACTGAAGTGTCTACACCTGCAAGTTGTGGCAAGTCTGCTTCGCAAAGCGCAATGAAATACTCGATTTCTACTAAAACACGGTATTTGATAAGTGCTTCTTCAGAGAAATAAGGCGCAAGATTACTAACTTTACTTCTATAGCGACCATCTATAGGAGAGATGGCATTGAGAGATGATATTGACATTTGTTGTGTATTTTTCAAGATGCAAAGATAACATTTGAATCTTTATTAACGAGGCTATAATTATGATTTTTGTGTATTAATTTTTTTTAAAATACGTCTAGTTCTGGCTTTAAATGCAATGCTTTGTGTTTGGAAATCACGCTCCAATATAATTGCTAATTCAGGATGAATCCAATCATAATCGCTACCTAAGAGAAAAAGCGCACTCATAGCATAAGCTTTAGGAGCTACTTTTTCATCAGTGATCATCCAATCAAAACAAGCTTCTGTGATTTTTTATTTATGTTTTTGATGTAGAGCAGATTTAATTGTATTCTCTTATTTTGAATAGCAAGCGGTAATCAAATATTCGCAAAGTTTTGCCACTGGTCTCACTGCAGAATCTAGATGAACACGATGTGTGTTTTCAGTAAAATCATCTAAATAGGGGATACAAGCTACGAGATGTTGACCACGCATAAAGTCAAACACCTAAGCAGCGCAACACGAGATTTTGTCATCTACCATAAATAAAATGCTTAACAAAGTCGTAATCAATTTTCTGTTATTAATTACCAAATTAGCATAATGCAGTGGCTTGTCTCGCGAGTGATTCACAGAGTTTAATTCTTCATAAAGTTCTTTTGTAGTTAATTTGAATTTCTTATTTTTAACGCTTCTAAATTACATAAAATTATAAAAATGAAAATTATCAAAAAAATTCTAGTCGCTTTGCTTGTTGTGTTTATAATTATGCAATTTTTTGGACCAGATAGAAATGAAGGCGATATGGCAACTGTAGATGCTTTTTTATTGGAGACTAATCCGCCAAGTGATGTTAAAAGTATTTTAGAAACAACTTGTTTTGATTGTCATAGTGATGTGACAACGTACCCTTGGTACAATAAAATAACACCTGTAAATTATTGGTTGGCAGATCATATTGAAGATGGTAAAAAACATTTTAATGCATCTGCTTGGGATAGTTATAGCCTAAAGAAGAAAGATCATAAAATGGATGAATTGATAGAGGAAGTTGAAGAAAAAGAAATGCCTCTAGAATCGTATACCTATACGCATGGAGATGCTAATCTTACAGACGAACAAATTGCTGCAGTTGTTGCTTGGGGGAAAGAGGTTAGATACCAATATAAAGTTCAAATCAATTTAGAATAATTTCTTTTGAAGAAAAAATTATTAGTCATCGGTTTCGTCTGGCCAGAGCCTAAAAGTTCTGCAGCGGGAAGCAGGATGTTGCAGTTAATTTCATTCTTTCAATCTCAAGACTATCAAGTTACGTTTGCAAGTGCCTGTGCAAAGAGTGATAATGCATTTGATTTATCAACGATAGGTGTTGAAAAAACCACCATAGAGCTCAATCATTCTAGTTTTGACGATTTTGTAGTTAATCTCAATCCACACGCTGTACTCTTTGATCGTTTTATGACTGAGGAGCAGTTTGGATGGCGCATTACAGAGCAATGCCCTAACGCGGTTAAAATTCTCGATACAGAAGATTTACATTTCTTAAGACGAGCGAGACAACAAGCATTTAAGGATCATGAAGAAGTCACTCCAGATGATTTATTGAACGATACGACCAAACGTGAAATCGCCAGTATCTTTCGTTGTGATTTGACTTTGATTATTTCTACTACGGAAATGAGCCTACTCCAAGATACGTTTAAAATAGATGACTCGTTATTACTCTACATACCATTTCTTTTGGGGCCAATTTCCGAAGAAAAGAAAAAGGAGTTACCAAATTTTGAAGAGCGACAGCATTTTATATCTATTGGTAATTTTCGACATGAACCCAATTACAATGCATTACTCTATTTGAAAGAGACGATTTGGAAAGGGATTAGAGTTCAATTACCAAATGCGCAATTACATAATTACGGATCTTATGCCTCACAGAAAGTAAATCAGCTACATAACGAGAAAGATGGTTTTTTAATAAAGGGATTTGCAGAAGATGTTAATGAAGTTATGCAAGCATCTAAAGTGCTTTTAGCACCAATTCGTTTTGGGGCAGGATTAAAAGGAAAGCTTTTTGATGCGATGCAAAACGGAACACCATTTGTGTCGACATCAGTTGGAGTAGAAGGGGTGTTGAGTGATACTGCACTTGAGTTTGTTTGTGATACTTCTGAGGTTTTTATCAATCATTCCATCAAATTATACACGGAGTCTTCTTCCTGGAAAGAACAGCAAACTTTGGGTTTTGAGATTTTAGAACAACAATTCTCTAAAAATTATTTTGAGGGCGAATTTAAAAAACGCTTATTGTCTTTGATTGATAATTTGAAAGCGCATAGGCAACAAAATTTTACAGGCCAATTACTGCAGCATCATACTATGCGAAGTACAAAGTATATGAGTAAATGGATTGAGGAAAAGAATTCTTAGGTGTTCTATCATTCAGAGCAAAGCGAAGAATCTGTTTTTAATCTAAGATTCTTCAGTCGTACTTCCTTCTGAATGACAAAAGCAAGACTTGTAGAAGTCGCTAATCCTACCCAGTTTCCTCCATCGTATGATACACATCTTGCACATCATCATCTTCTTCTAATTTTTCAAGAAGTTTTTCTATATCTAAAGCCTCTTCTGCAGATACTGCTTTTGTGACTTGTGGTATGCGTTCAAAACCAGAAGACAGTATTTCGATTTCTCTAAATTCTAATTCTGCTTGAATCGCTCCAAAGCTTTCAAAAGGTGCGTAAATTAAAATTCCGTCGTCATCTGCAAAGACTTCTTCAGCACCAAAATCTATGAATTCTAGTTCTAATTCTTCAGGATCTAGACCTTCAGCATTAATTCTAAAATTACACGTATGATCAAACATAAATACAACAGAGCCTGATGTACCTAAGCTACCATCACATTTGCTGAAATAACTACGAACATTAGCTACAGTTCTTGTATTATTATCAGTTGCAGTTTCTACTAAAACAGCAATACCATGAGGTGCATAGCCTTCAAAAATAACTTCTTTATAATCGCCTTGACCTTTTTCACTTGCTTTTTTGATAGCGCGCTCAACATTCACTTTAGGCATGTTGACAGACTTGGCATTTTGAATTACTGCACGCAAACGAGAGTTAGAATCTGGATCTGGTCCATTTTCTTTTACTGCCATAACAATGTCTTTACCAATACGAGTAAAAGCTTTGCTCATTGCAGACCATCGTTTCATTTTCCTTGCTTTACGAAATTCAAAAGCTCTTCCCATCTAAATTGTATTTATGTTCCCATGAAAATGAGAATCTGGTTTTATGTAATTATAGTATGATTCAAAATTATCGAAATTATGATAGAATGACAATATTATAGATTCAAAGTTTGAGATTCAATGTTTATTATTGAAAAGACACTAGGATATTGGTTGATCGTTTGATTGAAATAAGTTCAACTTCACAAAAAAAATCACTAACAATTCAAACTGATCTTGATGCGTTTTTTGACGTTTTTCTGAAGCTTTTTGTCTTAACTCAATGTTTTGAGGATCTTTCATTGATTTTTTTTCAGCCTCGACATATTCAGGATCATCTCTATGTTTTAATTCCAAGATAGTATCATCACTCAAACTGAAAAAAGAAAGACCTATAATTCCTGTTATTAAGATTCTAACTAGTAAATTTTTGTAGAATTTATCTTTGCTAGTGATTAATCTTATGACGCTAATAACTAATAGAATACCTATATTTATAAGTCCGATAAATAGTATGTAAGTTCCATTTGAACACAATTGAAATTTGAATAGAATTCCAATACATAGTATCGAAAATACAAACCCAACTAGCATACTTTCAATAATTCTTAAGGCACTTATTCCTTTATAAGATTCAGATTTAAAAATGTGTCGTAATCGTATATTATTTAAAAGCGAAAAACTAAGGTCAAAGTAGACGAGAGATAATAAAAATAAGATTAATGTTATTACTTTAGCGAAATTAAGTTTAGTAAATCTTGAAGAATACGTTGCGCTTCTTCAATATAAATGTCGGTTTTAATCTCTTTTAAAAAAGCTTGATTAATTGTCTTTTTATCATCATTGTAACTGATGACTTCCTTAGTATACGTTGTATTATTAACTGCGAAATCAGAATTGTGATTTTTAAGAGGTGCATTTATTATTTTCCACTGGTTCCTATACCCTATTATTTCTCGATATACATTGTCTAAAGTTAATGGGTACGTTTTGTCCAATTCAAAATAGTTTTTTATAATTAATTTATTTAGATCTTTGATGGCATCAAAATTAGAGTCGCTTTGTACACGAGATAAACTCTTATTCTTCAATTGCGCAATAGGAAGCTTCTTAAGCTTAGGGTAGTTTTTAATGCCAGCAATAGAATCATTTTTAAGCGCGTACGCTGTAAACTCCTCTTGAGTATTAAAACCATCGTAAAGATTTGGCAGTATAATATCAGGAATAACACCTTTTGCTTGGTGACTTCCACCTGTAACACGATAAAATTTCTCTACAGTTAGCTTAGAATATCCTAGGGCCTCATTATCATTATCTATTGGGATAATTACTTGGGCAGAAGCTTTACCATGCGTTGTAGAGCCAAGGACTACAGCACGATTATAATCTTGCATAGATGCAGCAAAAAACTCAGTGGCTGATGCACTGTGATTATTTACTAAAACAACTATTGGTTTCGTGAATAAAGTACCTCTATTCATATCTTTAATTGTGTAGGTGTTTCCATCTGAATATCTCAAAATGGATAACGGACCTCTATTAATAAACATCCCAGAAAGATCTGCAGCTTCTTTCATAGAACCACCACCATTAAAACGTAAATCAAGAATTAACCCTTTTATATTTTCTTTTTGAAGCTTGTATAGTTCTTTGGCAACATCGTTTGCTAAACCCAATCCGTTGGGAGATTCTAAATCTGAATAAAAACTAGGAATACTAATATATCCAACCTTAGATGTGTCTTCTAAGAGAAAACCAGAGACGGTGTTTTCTTCTATTTTTGTTTTCGTTTTTGTAAGTTCAATGTTCTGGAGCGTTCCGTTTTTCTTTTTAATTTTAAAGGTAATCGTGTTGTGGTTTTTGTCACTGGCAAATGCTAGCACATCATCGTTAGAAACACAATAGGTTTCTAAAGTTCCTTTAGTTGAACTTAGTGACTTAACAACATCATTAACTTCAATAGTTCCATTATTAAAAGCTGCGCTTCCAGGAGTGATATGAACAATAACAATATCGCCATCATCATTTTTTGAAGTTATGATTCCGAAAGATAATTGATCGTTAGATAAGGAATTGATAAACATTTCTTTTTCCGAAGCATTGAAGAACGTAGAATTAGGATCATG
This sequence comes from Psychroserpens sp., assembly GCA_034111845.1. GTDB lineage: Bacteria > Bacteroidota > Bacteroidia > Flavobacteriales > Flavobacteriaceae > Psychroserpens. The sequence continues at coordinate 22,747 of JAWUWM010000011.1, forward strand.
ATAGTGTAAATAAGCATTTAAAAACGCTTCTTTTACAAAACGATCAACACTACCTAATCTGTTTTTGAGCTCTTCTAGTTTGCATAATTCTTTCTGAATCAACTTGGGTTTTAAGTCACGTTCTAAAGTTTTGAAATCATTTTTAATAGCGTCTAGTACAGAATCATTTTCAACAAGATTATATAAAATATTATAACGTATGCGTCGACTCCAGTACCCTTTTATAGACTCATCATTTTTAAAGTATCTGAACTCAGAGTCTGGCTTAAATACGAGTGTGTCTTTTCCTGTATAGTCAAAATTTTCAGATTCTATATTAGAAATCACACGTTTAGTGTGTTCAATACGTTTAGTTAACACTGTAGCATAATTCGTGATGAATTCACAATTCCCAGCATTAATATAGTCGTCCAAAGCGAACCGGTCATTTTCAAATAGTGTCACATCACTTTTTGTAAACAAACGTTTATCCTCATCTAAACTATTTAAAAATAAATCAAATACGTGCGTCGATAAACTGTCATCAACAATTTTTGGTAGGTAATGATTGGTCTTAATAGTGCTTTTGAGTGCTATGATTTGATCGCAAAATATTTCCTTATCTTGACTATAGCCAAAAATAGAGACCAGAGACCATAATAAAACAAGACATAAGCTTTTTAGCATAACTGTTTAGATAGTGCGTATTTTAGAATGAAATAATAACTAATTATAACGATTTACTCTTCAACCTCTACAATGGCTTCAATAGCATCTGCTAGTTTAAAGTCTTTTTCTGTAACTCCATTTTCATCATGTGTAGATAATGAAATTTTGAGCATATTGTACACATTTGTCCAATCTGGATGGTGGCCTTGGGCTTCGCATTCAAACGCAATTCTACTCATTGCACTAAAGCAATCTTTAAAATTGTCAAATTCAAACTCTGCATATAATGCGTTATTTCTATGTTCCCAATCTGGGAAGCGAAGTAGTCTTTTTTCTATATTTTCATCTGTTAATAAACCCATAACTATATTTTTTACTTAAAAGTAGCATATTTTTATTACAAAACGGGAGTATTTGAGCTTTCGAATTATTAAAAAAGATAAACAGATTAGTTTTCACCGTCAATTGAACCAGTGAGGTTTGTTTTGATCCTGATAGGTTTGAAAAGTAAGTAATTAATAACGACTCCCAAAGTTTCGGGAATAAAAATCTTTTAGGAAATTATTTCGTTTATTTAGTTAAATCCTCAAGTATCTCAAGGCTCGTGATTTCTAAATGCCCAGGGAGTTTATTGAATTTTGGTAAAACCGCTAAATACCGATCTTCATTGGTGGTGTAAACTAATTTATACAGCACATCGTCCTGTGTAGTGATTTTGGTGACGATGTCTTTGAAATAATCATCATGATGCACTAAGTCTGTACTTCCTAGATGAAAAATTCCATACTTATTTTGGTTGATGATATAATGAATTTGCTGCGTCAGTTTAGAATCTGTAGTGACATTCATTATGATATTGGGAAAAATCTCTATGGCGGTTTTGTCTTGTAAATGCTGCTTTAATTCTTTAAGTCTTGGTGATTGAGAACCTAGGACCATTGGTAATCTTAAGATCGCTACTTTTTCTTTCGGGAGGCGCAGTAACATGTTTTCAATCTTTATCTTAAAATGACCATAGACGCTTCCGCTTAACGTTTTATCCAATTCGTAGCTAGGGTATTTACTATAGGCATCAAACACATTAGCAGACGATAAGAATATGAGTTTTGAATCGTGTGCTATTAGGTATTCAGCAATATGATGATGAGCTATGGTTTGGGCTTTAAATTCGCCACGTAAACAAGAAATAATAATGGTGGGTTTTGTGGCTTCAAGAATCTCATAAACATCATCTTGTTCAACATTATATTGAAAAAACTGACGGTTGTCTTCGAACACTTTTTTTGGGACGCGATACGTGCCAAACGTCCTAAAGTAACCTAAAAGCTCTTTGTAAATGGCGTTACCAATAAATCCGCTAGCACCTAAAATTAAGATGCGATGTTTGCTAGAAAACTCCTTCATTAAATCCGTCTTCAATCTAATTTAAACCCGTTGTGATTTTTAGTCAGTTTTTTACAATATTGACTAAATCTTAAAAGCATTACCTTTAAAACCATGATATTATCCTGCAGTCCCAAGATTTCTGGAAAGGAAAAAAATAAAGTTTTATAGCTATTGAGTTTGATTTTTATCAAAATGGATAAGGTGTTTATATGAGAATACTCTAGCGCTTATAAAAAGGTAATTTAATCACAGTTGCTGGTACTGCATTTTTACGAATTTGAATAAGAAGTTTGCTGCCAACTTCTGTAAAAATTGTTGGGACATAACCCATACCAATTCCTTTACTTAAGCTTGGAGACATCGTTCCAGACGTCACTTCACCAATTGTTTTTCCGCTAGAATCAACGATATCGTAACCTTGACGTGGTATGCCACGTTCGTCTATTTCAAAAGCTACTAATTTACGGTCTGTTCCACGACGTTTTTGAGCTTCTAAAGCTTCAGAGTTTGTAAACTTTTTTGAGAACTTTGTAATCCAACCTAAACCAGCCTCAATAGGTGAAGTGGTGTCGTTGATATCATTTCCGTAGAGACAATACCCCATTTCCAAACGTAGTGTATCACGTGCAGCTAATCCAATGGGTTTTGCTCCAGCCTCAGTTACTTTATCCCAGATTTGCTTCACTTCATTGTTCTTGCAGTAGATTTCAAATCCGCCACTACCCGTATAACCAGTTGCAGAAATAATCACGTTATCAATACCAGCAAAATCACCAACCTTAAAGTTGTAAAATTTGATATCTGCTAAGTCATGACTTGATAAGCTTTGCATCGCTTCAACTGCATTTGGTCCTTGAATGGCGAGTAACGAGTAGTCTTCACTTAAATCTCGCATCTCAGCACCAACATCGTTTTTAGATGAAATCCAGTTCCAATCTTTTTCAATATTACTGGCGTTTACTACTAAAAGGTAGCTTTCTTCTTTGAGTTTATAGATGATGAGGTCATCAACAATGCCGCCATCATCATTTGGTAAACAGCTATACTGCGCTTTACCAATTGTCAATTTAGACGCATCATTACTACCTACGTTTTGAATTAAATCTAAGGCATGAGGACCTTCAATTAAAAATTCACCCATGTGTGACACATCAAATACACCAACACCAGTTCGTACGGCTTCATGTTCTATATTGACACCATCATATTGTACTGGCATATTATACCCTGCAAATGGTACCATTTTAGCATTTAGTGCTTCGTGAGTTGCTGTTAAGGCTGTATTTTTCATTGAGATTGAATTTAATTTTATCAAAAATTGAGTCACAAATGTATCGAAAAATATCTGTTTTGTAAGAGGTGTATCTCCATAAAAGCAGATTAAAAATATGTTAATTTTAAAATCTTTTCTTCGGAAGAACGAGATAATCCTTAATTTTCAATGATTTAAAATCAGAATTTATGAGACTTTTATTTACGTTGCTTTTTGTATTTGTTTTTTCCTTCGGAAGTAGTGCTCAAAACGGAACACCAGAGGATTACCTAAGCAAGGAGTTTCATAAAGAACGAAGAGGAGCGCTTCGTGCAACTATGCCAGCAAATAGTGTGGCTGTTTTTTTTGCAAATCCAATTCGTAATCGTGCTAATGATGTGGATTATGTCTATCATCAAGATCCTAATTTTTATTACCTCACTGGTTATAAAGAACCGCATGCTGTTTTAGTGATTTTTTCTGAACCTCAGAATACTTCCAATGATAGCAGCTATAACGAAAAACTCTATGTGCAACAGCGTAATGCTCAAGCAGAGCAGTGGTCAGGTCGCAGACTCGGAACCGAAGGGGCTAAAACGGAGCTAGGATTTGACAACGCTTTCACTGGTAGCGAATTCCTAGAGTCTGGCATTGATTTTACCATTTTTGACAAGGTGATGTACGACGACTTTAGAGATGATTACAGAGATACGAGAGATGAAGCAGATTTGTACGATTTAGTGCAGTCGTTTAAAACGCAAATAAAATTGGTCAATACGTATACGATTGAAAATAAAACCGATGATATTGAAGTAGACGCAAATGCAAATATAGAAGTCGAAGCTGTAAAAACAGACACCAGAACCATGTCAACTTTAATGGCAGGATTACGAGAAATAAAAACTGTAGACGAACTCGTTTTACTCAAAAAAGCAGTACGAATCTCAGCCATGGGACAACGCGAAATCATGAAAGCGATGCATCCAGGAATGTCTGAAACCGAAGTGCAAGGTGTTCATGAATATATCTACAAAAAATACGGTAGCGAGTATGAAGGCTATCCAAGTATTGTTGGTGCTGGAAATAATGGTTGCGTGCTTCATTACATCGAAAATTCTAAAATGAAAGTAGAAAATGATCTCGTACTCATGGATTTAGGAGCAGAGTATCATGGTTACACAGCAGATGTGACGAGAACAATTCCTGCAAACGGAAAATTTAGTGACGCGCAAAGAGCTATTTATGATATTGTCTATGACGCCCAAGAGGCTGGTATTAAAGTAGCCGTTATTGGTAACACGATGCAATCTCCAGATACTGCAGCGCGAGCAGTCGTGTATCAAGGTTTAATAGATTTAGGTATTGCAAAAAACGCAACAGATGCAAGGCAATATTTTCCTCATGGCACCTCTCATCATATTGGTTTAGATGTTCATGATCCAGGAACCTATGGACAACTACAAGCTAATATGGTCATTACAGTAGAGCCTGGAATTTATATCCCAATTGGTAGTAATTGCGACCCGAAATGGCATGGTATTGCAGTGCGGATTGAAGATGATATCTTGATTACAGAAAACGGACCAATAAATTTATCTGCTGAAGCGCCTCGCTCCGCTTCGGAAATTGAAAAGTTGATGAAAAAGAAGAGCGTTTTGAATGGATTGGAATTGCCTAATTTGGATCAGGAATTACTTCGAAACTGAATTGTTTTTTGGTTTTACTTTTTAACTGTTTTTTGAGTTTCGTTTAACATATTGTTTACTATAAGCTACGTTGGCTATTAATTAAATAATTAGAAGAGAACGAACTAAAGAGAAACCCATATGATTTTATGAGTACACAAATGATAATCAATCAATTTATGCACGTTGTTAACAGTTGGTGGCTTTAGTGTTTCTTCTTTTTTGTTAATTTATAGCCTGCTTTTTTAATAAGGAAATAGCCAGTTGATAGGGCGATTATGAGTGCAGCAATCCCGAAAATAGTAAGCGGTTCTATATGCTTAAAATCTAGGTCTATAACATGTCTGGAAATTCCTATAAGAGCTACTAGTAAAACTATTTCGACATGCACCACGTCCTCTTTGAGATACATTTTAATAGTGTGTAAAAGCTCTATACCAATTAGAACCGATAAGAAACCACCAAATATGCCATGAAGATGTTTCATAATATTGTTTTCTGTAAAAGAGTCTTGAATCGCCGAGAGTATACCACCTAATAACAGTGATAAAAAGACAATGGTTGTATATGCTACGATAAGTAATAAGCCAAAAAGAAGAGCTACGATAATGACTCGTTCTATTTTTTCTACAATTTTTAATATCATTTTCATTATGTCGATATGGTTTATGTTTGCTGCTAACTTTTTTGATTATGGATAGTTTTAATTATCGAAAGTCAATATGAACGAAGTACGACTATTTTTTTGAAAAAGTCAAATTTGATAGTTGTCATTGATTTTTGGTTAGTTATTATATGATTTACAGTGTTATGAAGTAGAAGTCTATCGTCATTGTCCTGATAGATGTCAAAAGAAATACCTCTAAATTCAGTATTAAAACCACCTTTGCCTTTCGTTTTTACAATTTCCGAGAAAGCGTCATCGTAGCGATCAATATGCATAACCGTTTGAGTACATAAACCATCAACTTGTGTGTAGAATACTAAATAGTGCTTATTGTCTTTTTCAAGATAATCTGCTAACCAAAATCTAAAGTTTTCTACTCCAATTGTTTCAATTTGAATGACAACTTCTTTTTGGTATACTTAGCTCAAAACTTTATTACTAAGAAGCACTAGATTATCAGTCTCACAAGATGATCTATCATAAGAATAAAACGAGAATAGGAGTATAGTGCTAAGAATATATTTTAAAAGGATTGATTTAATGTGTTGGTTTTTGAAGTTGTTTCGTTACTAACGCAAAAATTTGATTCTAAATTATTTGTAGTAGAAAATCTTTTAATCCCTCATAATCAGAAATTTGTAAAGCTACTTTTTTCTTATCCATTACCGCTTCAATTTGAGGAGGTAAAGCGACTTTCGTTTGAATAACATCTTCAACCACATCTAAAAACTTAGTTGGGTGTGCAGTTTCTAAAAATACACAGTGTGCATTTGTATTCGTTTTTAAGTAATCTTTACATCCTAAATATCCAATAGCTCCATGAGGATCTGCAATGTAATTATAACGTTTATAAACCTCTAGAAGCGCTGCTCTTGTTTCATCATCTGTATAGCTAAATGACGACATGTTTTCTTTTAAACGGTCAAAATCATTATTGTAAATTTCTTGAATACGTATAAAATTACTTGGGTTTCCTACATCCATAGCGTTGCTTATGGTTGCTACAGATCGTTTGGGATTATAGTGTTCTGTTTCTAAATATTTTGTGACCACATTGTTAGCGTTATTAGACGCAATAAAATGTTGGACGGGTAATCCTAATTGTTGAGCTACCATTCCTGCACAGATATTTCCGAAGTTACCACTAGGGATAGAAAACACAATTTCGTCATGTTGATTATGTAATTGTTTATAAGCAAACATGAAGTAAAATAGTTGAGGCAACCATCGTGCTACATTGATAGAATTTGCTGAGGTTAATTGCATTTTACTAGTTAAGGCAGTATCTAAAAAAGCTTTTTTAACCATGTCTTGGCAATCGTCAAATACACCGTCTACCTCTAAGGCAGTAATATTTTGACCAAGCGTTGTCAATTGCTTTTCTTGAATATCACTCACTTTTCCAGAAGGATATAAAATCACAACGTTCACACCTTTGACGCCAAGAAAACCATTAGCAACTGCACCTCCAGTATCTCCAGAAGTCGCTACTAAAACAGTTACTTCATTGGTGTTATCTTGATTAAAATACTCTAGGCATCGCGCCATAAAGCGTGCGCCTACATCCTTAAAAGCCATTGTTGGACCATGAAATAATTCCAGTGTGGAGATATGATCGTCCAATTTCACAACCGGAAAATCAAACGACAATGTCTCCTCAACAATCGTTTTTAAAACAGCCTCAGGAATTTCTGGACTTACGAATTGCTTAATCGTTTCAAATGCGATTTCAGAATACGATTTACTGTCAATATCTTTAAAAAATGAGGTATGTAAAGGTTTTATTTCCTCCGGAAAATATAGGCCTTTATCTGGTGCAAGCCCTTTGATGACAGCATTTTCGAAATTTGTGTCTGGTGCTTTTCTGTTTAGACTATAATAATTCATTTATAATATTTTAATGCCTTTAGTATTAATTTCAGAAAGGTAAACTTCAAATGGAATTCCAGTTTTAGAATATAAAGTTTTAATAGCTTGAGTGACTTTTTGAGCAGTCTCATTTCCGTAGCATAAACTAAAAATTGAAGGTCCAGATCCTGAAATCCCACAACCTAAAGCGCCATACTCGAGAGCAGCGTGTCGCACAGCATCAAAATGAGGAATCAACTGACTACGATGCGGTTCGACAACAACATCTGTTAATGATCTACTCAATAATTTATAATCACTGGTGTGCAATGCATGTACTAAGCTCCCAACATTTGACCATTGTGTAATGGCATCTTGTAATGGGATGTGCTTCGGGAGAATTGCTCTAGACTCTGACGTTTTTATTTCAATTTGTGGATGAATAATGACTGCAAATAGATCTTTTGGTGTAGGCAGCTGTAACACCTCAAGAGGTGCAACAGATTTCACTAATGTGAAACCGCCAAAAATAGCAGGAGCAATATTATCTGCATGCTCACATTGACTCGCCAAAGCTTCGCCTTTCATGGCGAAGTTGGTGAGTTTTGTTTTATTATAGGGTCTGCCTAATAGCTCATTCATCCCAAAAACACTACCAACAGCGCTAGCGGAACTACTGCCAACACCACTTCCTGGTTTTATATTTTTGTAGATTTCAATTTCAAATCCGCAATCTGGTTGTGCATCTTCTAGTAGTGCTAATGCAGAAACGCCAGCTACATTTTTCTCTGCTTCAAAGGGTAAATCGTAACCTTCAATTTTAGTGATATGAATGCCTTTCTTGTTAGTTTTTCTAATGATCATTTCGTCACCAATAGTATCTAGACAAAACCCGAGAACATCAAATCCGCAAGAGACATTGGCTACAGTTGCTGGTGAGAAAATTTTTATCTCGTTCATATCTTATCTTCCGCAAAGGCGGATTGTTTTAGTTTCTATGTTTCCGAAGAAAAATTAATTTCATTTTTTCTACATGCGAGTAAGTGCTGATAACTGTGACTGTAAACTTACTTATTACTCACACGGATAATATCAGCAAATAATCCTGAAGCAGTAACATCTGCACCAGCTCCAGCGCCTTTAATTATCATAGGCTGTTCTGGGTAGCGTTGTGTGTAAAACATGACGATATTATCTTTACCTTCTAGGTTGTAAAAAGGATGTCCTGGAGGGATTTCTTGTAGACCTACTTTCGCCTTTCCATCATTAAATTCTGCCACATATTTCAACTGACAATCATTTGCTTTTGCTGAAGTATATAACTTCTGAAAATGCGCTTCATCATCAATTAGCGTTTTGTAAAAGTCATCAACAGAATCACTGTCTAAATTAGCCTTAGTCAGGAACGAATCGTTTTCTATGTCTTCGAGGTTCATTTCTGTGCCGCTTTCACGAGCTAAAATTAGAATTTTTCTAGCCACATCAACACCACTCAAATCTATTCTTGGATCTGGTTCTGTATAGCCTTCTTTTTGCGCTTGCTTGACGACATCATGAAATTTCGTAGTGTCATCAAAATTATTGAATACAAAATTTAAACTCCCAGATAAAACCGCTTGTATTGAGGTCACTTTGTCTCCAGATGCAATTAAATTATTAAGTGTATCAATAACGGGTAAGCCAGCACCAACATTAGTTTCAAATAAAAAGGGAGCGTTGTATTGAAGTGATAGTTTTTTGAGTTCGCTATAATTTTCGAAGCTACTTGAGCATGCTATTTTGTTGCAAGCTACAACAGCAATACTCTGTTTTAAGTACTTGCCATATAATTTTGAAATGTCTTCATTGGCAGTAACATCTACAAATATGCTATTGCGTAAATTTAGGTGTTTCACACGTTCTAAAAAACCATTTAATGTCGCTTTTTCTCCGGTTTGTAGTTCTGTTTTCCAGTCTTTTAATGATAATCCGTTAGCATTGAAAATCATGGTTCTAGAATTAGATAAACCAACGATTTTTAAATTGATTTTTAATTGCTCTTTTAGGTACTTTCTTTGTTGCTTTATTTGTTCAACCAATCGTTCTCCTACATTTCCAACACCAGTGATAAATACATTGAGTTGTTTGTTTTTATCTTCAAAAAACCTTTCGTGTAAGGTGTTTAAAGCTTTTTTGACATCTTTTTCTACTATCACTGCTGAAATATTTCGTTCGGATGCGCCTTGTGCTATCGCTCTTATATTAATATTGTTTTTTCCTAAAGTACTAAATAGTTTACCGCTTATGCCTTGATGACTCTTCATTTTATCACCTACTAGTGCGATTATTGATAAACCAGTTTCTACAATTATGGGGTCAATTTTATGTAATGAAATTTCATTTTCAAAGCTGGTGTCGATAGCTGTTTTAGCTAGTTGAGTATCTTTAGTGTCAATCCCAAAACAAATAGAATGCTCTGAAGATGCTTGAGTTATGAAAATGATGTTAATTTTCTCTTGAGCTAAGGTTTCAAACAAACGTTTTGAAAATCCTGGAATACCAACCATGCCAATGCCTTGAAGCGTTAACAAAGCAACGTTATTAATGTTAGAAATCCCTCTCACTGGAGAGGCTGAGTTTTCTATGAAATCATTTGAGATTTTAGTTCCAAAAGCTTCAGGATCTAGGGTGTTTTTTATGTGAATAGGTATGTTTAAATCTAAAACAGGCTGCACTGTTGGCGGATATAATACTTTGGCGCCAAAGTGAGATAATTCCATAGCCTCCTGGTAGGATAAATTCTTAATAGGGAATGCTTGTTTTACCACTTTTGGATTAGTGGTGTACATACCACTTACATCTGTCCAAATCTCAAGAGAACTCACGTGTAATGCTGCAGCAACTATAGCAGCTGTGAAATCTGAGCCTCCTCTACCCAAAGTGGTGACTTCTCCTTGAGTTGATTTTGAAATGAATCCTGGAAGAATTGTGATTTGTTGTGTTGCTTCTTTAAAGTAATTTTTTAGAGCAGTATTGGTCTGTTGGTATTGCACTTCTGCTTTCGTGAAATTAGAATTTGTTAGAATCAACTCTTGGCTATTCTTTCTTGTACAACTCATACCTCTGTTTTTCATTGTCTCTGCAATAATAAAAGAGGATAATAATTCTCCAAAACTAACTAACTTATCAGATGTTTTCGGAGATAATTCATTGATTAAAAATATGCCATCTAAAAGACTTCTAAGTTCTTGCAGTTTATCAGTTAAATGGGTCGCTATTGCTTCGTTTTCAGAAGGAATTAATTCAGTTAAAATGGAATGATGTTTGTCTGAAATCGCGTTAAACTCTGATATATAATCTTGGTTTTTTGATTGCGCTAATTCGGCAACTTTTAAAAGCTTATCTGTTACACCTCCAACTGCAGATACCACACAAATCACACGGTTATTTTTTGAATAATTATCGAGTATGGAAATAACTTTATTTATGTTTTTTGCAGATCCTACAGAAGTTCCGCCAAATTTTAAAACATTCATTGTGAGAAGTTTAAATGTGAGTTTTTTTGTTTAAGTCTTTTTATGATAAGACATTAATATTTATGAAGATATAGTGCTAAAAACCCTAAGGGTAATTATACCTAAAGTCATCTCTGGAATTAAAGAGATATCAATTTGAAAAATATTTTGATTTAGGTTTGTCATTTTTTTAATCCTATACATATCAAATGTATTATTTTTACAGTAATAAAAAAATTTGTGAAAGCTATTTTGCGCAATTTTCACTTTAAAACGAATCTATTCAATAATTCTTCGTTTTTGCTAATAAAAACGAGGATTTGTTACCAAAATAAATAGTATTTATGAAAATATTTTCAAAAGAACAAATTTACGAAGGAGATAAACTTACTGCATTAAAGCAAAAGATCACGTCAACAGAATTAATGGAACGTGCAGGGATCCAAATATTCAACTGGCTTCACATACGCATGCAAGGGGCTCAAGTACCAATTCATGTATTTTGTGGGATTGGTAATAATGGAGGTGATGGATTGGTGGTTGCGAGGCATTTAATTACGCATGGTTATAATGTAAACACATATGTGGTTAATTGCAGTGACAAGCGAACTAAAGATTTTTTAGCCAATTATGATTTAGTAAAACAGACGACTAAAAAGTGGCCAGATATGTTAGCTTGCGAATCTGATTTTCCTGAGATGCATAAAGATGATATTATTGTGGATGCAGTCTTTGGAATTGGCTTAAATAGACCAGTTAATGATTGGGTGAAATCCCTGTTTGGTCACTTTAAAAAAAGTGAAGCGTTTACATTGGCAATTGATATGCCTTCTGGTGTTTACACAGATAGAGCTGTTGAAGATGAAAATGGTGTTGTTTGGGCTAATTATACCCTTAGTTTTCAGTCACCAAAATTGATTTTCTTTTTACCAGATACTGCTAAGTTTTCGATCCAATGGGAAGTCATAGATATTGGTATTGATAGAGAGTTTCTATTTACTACTGAAACTGAAAGCGAATTAATAGGTAAAAATGAAGTGTTACCCATCTATAAGTCTAGAGATAAGTTTGCTCATAAAGGGGATTATGGTCATAGTTTGATTATTGGTGGTAGCTACGGAAAAATGGGTTCGGTTTTGCTGGCTAGTCGCGCTGCATTATCAATTGGTGCTGGTTTGGTGACATCCTATGTGCCAAAAACCGGATATCAAATACTACAAACCGCATTTCCTGAAGGCATGGTGATTACTGATGATAATGATGCTATTATTTCTGATATAAAATTCGATATTGAACCTACTGTCATTGGTTTAGGAATTGGAATGGGAACAACCAATCAAACAGCACTGGCTCTCGAAAAATTTCTAAAAACAAATAAAGTTCCTTTGGTTATTGATGCCGATGGACTCAATATATTATCAAATAAAAGGGCGCTCTTAAAGCTGCTTCCAGAATTATCTGTTTTGACGCCTCACCCTAAAGAATTAGAACGCCTAATAGGGGCTTGGAAAGATGATTTTGATAAACTAGAAAAAGCAAAGAAGTTTTCAAAAAAATACAATGTAATTCTTGTTATAAAAGGCGCTAACACAATTACTGTATTCAATGAGAAACTCCATGTTAATACAACAGGTAATCCAGGAATGGCAACCGCTGGAACTGGCGATGTGTTAACTGGTGTGATTACAGGATTAATATCACAACGATATGATCCTTTAAATGCAACTATTTTTGGAGTCTATTTACATGGTAAAGCTGCAGATATTGCTATTGAAGATTTAGGGTATCAAAGTCTTATCGCTAGTCATGTTATTGAAGCCCTGGGTGAAGCATATATAGATCTATTTAAACAGCCAGAACAACCTCAAATTGAAACTGACGAACCTGACGATAAAAAACAAACAGTATAATACTTATTTGAATATAAAAAAGCCACTTCAGTTGAAGTGGCTTTTTTTGTAATGAGTTCTAAATGTATAAGTTGCTTAAGGTTGTATCTTAAGTTCTTTTTCTAGTAGTTCTAATAATTTAGGGTCTGATGGTCTTGGTGCATCTGCACTTACAATATTTCCGTTTGGATCTATTAGAATAAATCTAGGGATCCCTTGAATGGCGTAATCTTTTACAAATTGGGAGCTCCAATTGTTATCTGCCATTAACTGCGAGCCTCCTAAGTCTTTATCTTTAACCATACTTACCCATTTATCACGGTCTTTAGCTTGGTCAATTGAAGTGCTCACAAATTCTATGTTTTCATTATGAAATTGCTTCTCCACTTCTTTTAGGGATGGTATTTCTGCAATACACGGACCACACCAAGTTGCCCAAACATCAACATAAACATACTTTCCTTTTAAATCAGCAAGCGATAAATCGCCACCTTTATGATTTTCATAATTTACAAATTGTGGAGATGGTTTCCCTTTTACAAGGTTTTTGTTTTTTTCAAAAGTCTCTGTTAACTTCTTTTTTGTATCCTCACTACTGCTATTCTCAGAGAAGAAGTTATAAACTGCTTCCATGTTTTCATTACCTGGAGATACTAAAAAGCTTGATAAATAGTCAATAATATCGTTTTTTAATGCTGGAATTTTAATATCAGAAACATCTTTTAAATCTTTAGGAGTAACAGATGAAATATCATCACCTAAACTGTCAAATATACCTATCAAAGCTTTGTCAAAAGCAATGTCTTTGTATGAACTAGACGACTTATATGCTTTTGCGTCATCAAATATCATGTCTTTCAATTCTGAAGGAATGAAACCTTCAGAAACTTTAAAATCTTCTTTTTTCGTATAATAACCATGTCTTTGAGAATAGTTATTAGTCATTAGATACTTATCATAGATAAGATTTTGTTTTTCCGCAGAAATGAACGCTTCATCTGCATTGGTCAAACCGTTTAAAAGCGTTTCGTTTGCTGTTTTAATTTTAGATATCTTAGTTTTAAACGCGTTTTCTTCCAAGGAGTAAAATTCTGCAGCATTGGAAGTTATTTTTCCGTTATGTAATGTTTTAGATGCTAAATAGTTGTTTTTTAAAGCCCCTTGACCAGTGTAGGTAATAGTTTGATCAAATTTCATAGCATCAAGAGTCACGTAAAGACTATCTTCAAATCCAATATGAATAGGCGTAAATTCTCTACCTATTGACATCGTGTAAAATCCGTTTTCAGGAATACGAAGTGTATCAGCAAAGGTGCCATCTTCATTGATTGCTATTTCAGCTTTAAAGTCGGCATTTTTTAAAGTCGCTGTTTTCGCTTTAGAATTTTCAATTTTTCCAGAAATAATGGCATAATCCACTTTTGATTCTGGTTTACAAGCAAAAATTGATAGTGTAATAAGGGCAATTATTAAATTTTTCATAATATTTTAGTATTTTAAAGACTCAAAAATACAGTTTATCAGTTTTTTTGAGTCATATTTTATTAATTATTAACATTTGTTGCAAAGTCGATTTGTTATACCCAATTTTGATGATATAAAATTTAACTATGAATACAATGCATTTTATCTCTTCAGAAATTTTAGAACTATCAACTGTTGGTGATATCCTATTTCAGAATAAAAAAATAGAGCTATCAAAAGAAGCCATAAAAAAAATAGAAGCATGTAGAAGCTACTTGGATGCTAAAATGAAAAATTCAGACCAACCAATATATGGTATTAATACAGGTTTTGGTTCTTTGTGTGATGTGAAAATTTCTAAAGATAAGCTTACAAAATTACAAGAGAACTTAGTGATGTCGCACGCATGCGGTGTTGGTGAACGTGTTCCTCAGCAAATTGTAAAGCTTATGTTATTACTTAAGGTTCAATCATTAAGTTATGGTCATAGTGGCGTTCAATTAAAAACAGTTCAACGTTTAATTGATTTTTATAATAATGATATTTTGCCAATTGTATATACCCAAGGTTCTCTTGGTGCTTCTGGAGATTTGGCACCATTGGCACATTTGGCGTTACCGTTAATAGCAGAAGGAGAGGTTTTATTTGAAGGTAATGTATGCGATTCAAAAGAAATATTAAAAAAGTTTAACTGGGAATCGATAGAATTACAATCAAAAGAAGGTCTTGCATTATTAAATGGAACTCAATTTATGAGTGCCTACGGAATTTACATGCTCTTAAAATCGTTTAAATTATCATATTTCGCAGATCTAATTGGAAGTATTTCTTTAGATGCTTTTGATGGAAGAATTGAGCCTTTTAATGAATTAGTTCATCTCGTTAGGCCACATAAAGGTCAAGTGAAAACTGCAAAGCGTATAAGAGGGTTCCTTGATGGAAGTGAATTGATTAATCAAGAAAAGGCACATGTACAAGATCCATACTCATTTAGATGCATGCCTCAAGTGCATGGAGCGACAAAAGACACTCTAGATTTTGTTCATAAGACATTTAAAACAGAAATAAACTCGGTTACAGATAATCCAAACATTTTTATTGGAGAAGATGAAATTATTTCTGGTGGAAATTTTCACGGTCAACCTTTGGCTTTAGCCTTGGATTATTTGAAAATTTCAATGGCAGAAATTGGTAATATTTCTGAAAGACGTATTTATCAACTCGTTTCAGGGTTACGGGGTTTGCCTATGTTTTTAGTTGATAATCCAGGATTAAACTCTGGTTTTATGATTCCACAATATACAGCAGCAAGTATAGTGAGTGCTAATAAGCAACTTGCTACACCCGCAAGTGTAGACAGTATTGTGTCCAGTAATGGACAAGAAGATCATGTAAGCATGGGGGCAAATGCTGCGACGCAATGTTTTAGTATTGTTAACAATGTAGAGCGCATTTTAGCAATCGAATTATTGAACGCTTCACAAGCGCTTTGCTTTAGAAAACCATTAAGATCGTCTGGTCTAATTAATTCTTTTCTAGAAAGTTATAGGTCGGAAGTTGAATTTGTTACTGAAGATAAAGTCTTTTATAAACTTATTGAAAAAACGATACATTTTATTAATGATTTTTCTGTCGACAATGACCTCCTTTTCGATTAAACGAAAAATAATGTTGAACGGTTTATTCTTAAAGAAATCATAAATATATTTGGAATTCAACATTTTATACTTTACATTTGATTTGAGAGTCAGCGAATTATGTTCGTTTTTAACTCCTTAACAGTTTAAATTAATAGCAAATTTAACTGTTATTCTTACCAAAAAAATTGTTTGATAGCACAACAATTGATTATTAGCATTTATTGAATTAGAATGGTTTCATTCTGACTTATTGTTCTGTTTATTCAGTGCAAAAGTTCTAGGTTTAAGTTTATGCGTAAATCTTCTATTTACGCTTTTACTGGCAATACCTGTATTGTCAATATAAATGTTAAAATAATTTTAATTTAAAACCAAATGTTATGTTTATGAACAATTTTACCCGCAGTGGTGGATTCGTCAAAATTTGGCAATCTATCACGAATGTATCGCGTTGTAGCATTGATCTTTTGGCTAAACGAAGTATATGTATGAAGGCGCTTGCCTTTTTCATGCTTTTTGCGTTTAGTACAAGTTCGATGTTCGCTCAAGACTCATCAGGAACATTTATTAGTAGCTGTCTTTCAGACGCGCCTAATGGACCTGATGAGGCGGATGTCGCACTTCTGTATGAAGAGCAATGTAAAAACTTTTCTATCGATGTTCAAAAAGTCGTACAACTAAATGGGACGGACTGCAATTGGTCTTCAGTTATCACGTATTACATTAAGTGTGGTGATTTTGAGGCTCAATTTGTAATTGATTATTTTGGAGGAGATCAAGAAAATCCTGAATTACAGGAAGTGCCTTTAGATGTCACTGTTGATTGTATAGATGAAATTCCTACTCCATCAGATGGAGTTTTCGCTACAGATAACTGTACTCAAAACGTATCTATTACTGTTAGTGATGATACTAGTGAGTTGGAGGGAGCATGTTTAGGAGGTGTAGTAGTTAGGACTTATACTGCTACAGATGATTGTGGTAGATCTACTTCTGAAACTCAAACTATAACAGTATTAGGAGCGCCAATGGCTGAGTTTGATGAAATAGAAGGTGGAGAATTGACATGTGAAGAAGCTTATGCTTTCGTAGCAGATTCATTAGCATATACTAATGGAGCATCTGGGGCATGTGAGATTTCAGGATCTATAGCAGGTTTCATTACAAATGATTTTACTAGTTGTGGAGGATTCTTATATGTAGATTATACATATATAGATGATTGTGGAAGAACAATCAATAAAAAACCAGCATATATAGTACTACCAGCAACAATGGCTGAGTTTGAAGCAGTAGAAGACATGGAGATTTCATGTGAAGAAGCTGGGGTATTTGAAGCAAGTTCACTAGCTTATACTAATGGAGCTGCAGAAGCTTGTGAGATTTCAGGATCAGTAGCTGGTGAATTAAGTGGACAATACTCTGAATGTGGAGGTTTACTATTTGTTGATTGGACCTATACAGACGATTGTGATAGAACAATTACTGAAAGACAGCAAATTAAAGTGAATCCAGCACCAATGGCTGTGTTTGACGAAGTAGAAGACATGGAAATTACATGTGAAGAAGCAAACGGATACGAAGCAGGTTCATTAGCGTATACAAATGGCGGCACTGGTGATTGTGAAATCTCAGGATCAGTAGCAGGTGAATTAAGTGGAACTTACACGGAATGTGGAGGGACACTTACAGTAAACTGGACCTACACAGATGATTGTGAACGAACAATTGAAGCAAGTAAAATTATTACAGTTTTACCAGCACCAGCAGCAGAGTTTAACGAGGTGCAAAACATTTCAATTGCTTGCGAATTAGCAAGTCAATATGAGGTGAATCCTTTAAGCTATACAAATGGTGGAACAGGAACATGTGAGATTTCAGGATCAGTACCAGGAGAATTAAGTGGGTCATACGATGAGTGTGGTGGTATTTTATTTGTAGACTGGAAATTTACTGATGACTGTCAGAGAACAATCACAGCAAGTAAGACTATTACAGTGTTACCAGCACCAATGGCTGCGTTTGACGAAGTAGAAGACATGGAAATTACATGTGAAGAAGCAAACGGATACGAAGCAGGTTCATTAGCGTATACAAATGGCGGCACTGGCGATTGTGAAATATCAGGATCAGTAGCAGGTGAATTAAGTGGAGCTTACACGGAATGTGGAGGGACACTTACAGTAAACTGGACCTACACTGATGATTGTGAACGAACAATTGAAGCAAGTAAGACTATTACAGTGTTACCAGCACCAATGGCTGTGTTTGAGCCAGCTGAGAATATCAC
>JAWUWM010000012.1:0-13922 GCA_034111845.1 Psychroserpens sp.
TTTGTGTGTTTACCGATTGTAAGTTCGGCTAAAATTTTTAATTTAAAAGGTTCACTGTAACGTCTAATTACTTTGTCATTTCTATACATAATGTTTAAAATTATGTAGCCTTTATTCAGGACGGGTCATAATTGTTGTCAACGCGATTGTGTATGGTTAGTTGCGTGTTTAAGCAACTAATTTAGTAAACAAAAACGAACGCGAGAAAATTCCGAAGGGATTTTCCAAATAAGCCCTTGCCAATGCAATTAATTATACACGGTGTTGTAAGTAGTTTTTATTTAGTTTTCATTGTTACAATTTTTGTGCAATTGTCATTTTCATCTTCGCTATCATTAATACAAAACCAATCTCCCGAATTAAGTCCAAGATTCAATTTTTCACTGTTACAATTTTTACAGCTTGCTACAATATCACTTAATTTCAATCCGTTTTTAAATTTTGTCAATTTAGTGGCTGTCTTTACAGAATTTCTATTAGTATTTCCAAACAATACTAGCTCATTTTTTTTAGTTTTTTGGTCAGTCAGATTTGTTATTTCAAGTTTCGTGATTCGAGCATTAATCTCCTCATTTTTTTGAAGTCTTTCATTCCATTGCTTTTCTATTTCCGCAACTGTAATGGGTTTATTGTTAAAGTCGTATAATGAAATAGAATTCAAGTCAGACTTGATAAAGTCAGTATCTGTAGTTTTACAAGAAATTGCAGTTATTGTTATCAATGAAATTAAGATTATTTTTTTCATAATATTTCGTTTTTAAATTACTTACAACAATAGCATATAAAACATGTGCACTGTATGTGCTTAAATATAAGATATATACAACATGTGTTATATATATTCTTTATGGATCCACTAGTATTGTAAATGGTTACTTAAAAGCTAAAATTAAGCATCGCAGTACGCGTATGTGGTGCCAATTATCAGATATAAAAAAGGTAATTTTATTTACTATCCAATAGTATAAGCACTACACATAAAAGTGTTACGGTATCCCGTAATTACGCTTTATTAATGCTACATATTTTTTTTATATGTATGGTTTGATAAAGCTAGTGCTTTTCTTAACACCGTTATATACGTAGTTCTACGTATATTTTAGTAAAACTATGTTAAATTTAAGAGCTGTTGTTACGGTTTACCGTAGTGCGTATTATTGAAGTAGCCGTCAATGAACAGGGTAAGGCTTACTCCTCCACTTTAAAGGCTTGAATAGATACCTATATTTATAGTGGTCAAGAGCCTATACGAGACAATGTTTTTAAATGATTAGGCAGTAGACCAAGTGTACGACAAGCGAGATCAATGGGGTAACGTATTTTGTATAAAATGAAAGAATTTATTGAGGTGTTTGTGAGTGGGATTCTGGGTTAGGGCCAGTATGGGTTTTGCTAGGTTTTATTTTGTTTTCTGTTTTGCCTGAGTGTTTGTGTAGGGTTAGCGCGGGTTCTAATCTGGTATAGATATTAATTCAAATTTCCAACCTTTATCCATTTTGTGATTTTTATTGAAATTTGGTGCTTTTATGCCGGTATATATCATACCGGCTGCTGGGATAGTCAACCAAAATGCAGAAGAATCAGCTAATACGCCAACTAAAACACTAAAGCCTAGTGTTATTACTCCACCGTAAACAAGAAATCCAGTGACGAGGATAGATGTTAATAGAGGGTTGCGTTTTAATTCATCAATATCAGTTAAATTTATGCGAACATTATCAATAATAATGGTGTTATTATTTTCTACTTTAAAACGACCTTTAATTTTTTGTCCATCAGTAGTTTTGAGTTTTATTCTTCTATTTTCCTTTATAATTTTTTCTTTATTGGTATTTACGTTGGTGATTTTTATGGCATTATTTTGTGCTATGACTGTATTGAAACAGAATGCGGTGATAAGGAATAGAACTATTTTTTTCAAATGAAGCTGTTTTTTGATAAGATGTAAAAATATGAGAAAGGTTGCGTCAAATGTGCTAATATTTTTTTTATATGTGTAGTTGCATGGTTTAAGCACACAATTTAGTACATAAAAACCGAATAGAAAATCCCCAAGACACGAGTGTAGCCAACTGGCGTTAGCAATTTGCGTATGTAAGCTAGAACTAGTAATTAATTATATACGCTGTTGGTACGTTAGTCTTTTATACATCTAATACCAGCTCCAATTTGTATCGCATTATTTGCATAAATCAGTGTTGGTTCATTAAACAGATTAATTGAAGTTCTAGTTTCATTCTGCACATCGACCTGATTGGTTGCCCAAGTGCAAATACCACCTCCTAAAGTTGGTCCTCCAAATGCATGGATGTAGCCATTTGGAAGGCCTTTAAAACCTATAGCATCAGTGCCATTACCAGTAATATCAAGCCATCCAGTGGTGGTTTTAAGTGCTTCTCCTTCAGTTCCTGACTGTCCGTTGTTAGCAAGATAACTCTCTAATTCCATATAATCTTCTACTGTTGGAATTCGCCATCCCTCAGGTGCCAGTTTACCACTTTCAATCGCAAAATGGTTATACATGGCGCCATAATAATCAAACGGTAATTCTTCGTCAAATTGATTGTTTAAATCAAATGTGTCTGCCCACTGATAATAGTCAATTTGAGTATTGCCATTATGCCAATCATTTCCAAAGGTATATTCATTAATTGGTGTGCCATCATTATATGATGTAGTTTTTAGATTTTCAAGCATCCATACTTGATCTCCAATAGTTATTGTGTTGTAAACGTTACCATCTGCATCAGTTAAAGTTAGAATGGGGTTTTCTATTGTATTAGCGTCGTCGTCCGTACATCCAAAGCTAATTATGGATAATAAAATAATAACATTAAGTCTAATAAGTGAGTTCATAAGTCTGTTTTTATATATAACAACTTCATTTAATTATATCCTGAATTTGGATTTATAAATGTACTTTTAATGTGTGCCAACCTCGTTGTATATGCTTTGTTTTTTAATTAAACAACAGACTTAGGACATACAAACTGAATATAAAATCTGCGAGACAACACGTGAGTAGCGAATTGGCATAGGCAATTTTCGTGAGTAGAGTAGAACTAGCAACTAATTATACATAGTGTTACTAATTGTATTTATTCGCTCTTGTTTAAGTGTTCTATCTTCATTCTTGCATGTTCACGCTTGGGGTTAAGTACAAGTGCCTTTTTATAGTTTTCGATTGCTTTTTTCTTATTCCCTGAAACTTTATAAGCCGCTCCCGTGCTCTCATAAGTATTACATAAATTAGGAAGCTGTGTGAAGAATAGCATTTAAATACAGCACAATGTAAAGCCTTGATTGATGCTTACATCTCTAGTAGATAAAAGCCTACTAGAGATGTCGTTTTTAAATATATAGACCATACTCCAGGGTTATTAAAAACCCGTGAATTTGGAGATCGTATTCTTGATAAGATGAAATAATTTGTGGACGTGTTTTTTAAAGGGTTGACCGCCTAAAAAAACCACTACTAGGTTGTAGGAGTGGTTTTTTAAGTTAAAACTTAGACTAATTCATCTCTACTACTTTCCATTTTTCGGCAAGTTTAGTGAGATTAGATTGCATTAAATCATCTGAGGTCAGCGCGATTTTAAATTCGCAAGACGCTTCAAAATTTAAAAACCAAGGCTCAGAAATAGATGGAATATCTACTGCCTTAGAGATTTCTACTACCATAACGGCACCGCGATGGCCGTCTTGATCTGTAAAATAAATACTTTCTGGATTGATATCATCAATCACTCGACCAATAATTTCTCCAGCGGTACCTTTTTTAACCATTGTGTTGAATGGCTCAATAGGAAAGGTCACATTAACTAACATTTTCATGACTTACAGTTTTTAAAATTAATATCACTAAATATACGAAATAATTTCGGTAACGGAGAGTCTAATTATCTGTTTTTTAGAAGTTTATGATTAATTAGATTCTGTTTTGTGTTTTAATTTTCACCGTGTCTTTAGATACCTGCCAAAAACAGGGCGTTTTAAAACATTTAAAATTTAGACACGCATTAAAAAAAAAACAATTAAAAGAAGGCGTTGCCGTGTTTATTAATAGGATACTTAGGTCGTCAAGGTCGACGTACATAATCACAATAACATCCCAGTTTAAAACCAAGACCTCAGGAGAACAATTTATTTAAGAAATAAGGTTTGTTAATGATTTTGACTTGTCAATATTATCATCTATAGGGCGTTTATTGCAATAGAAACAGCCCAATTTTGATTATAGAAATTATGATTTTCAAAAACGACCCTCTTTAATTAATTCTATTCCTGTTTTTGAAATCGAAAGACGTGAGGATTCTAGGGAACCAATGGAACTTATTTATGCCAAACTTAAAGAGGAGAAAACTAAGGTTAAAAAAAAGAAAGCGAAGAAAACTTGATAAAGGACAATCAGAGTGAGACCTAAAACGGTCGCAGTCGAGAAGATATTTACTTGGTAACACCATAAATTAAAATATCTAGCACATATTAGGTTTATAAATTAAAAATATGCTGAATCAAAGCAGGCGCTATTAAAGAACATATGGCTATAATAGAACTTGCAGGTCAATTCTATATTACCGGAAGCAATTAAGATTAAGAAGGGGCAACCTACACAGGAATGCTAGGCTTAGCAATTGATGAGCCTAATAGAATTAATGCTAAATGGGTAATCAATACTAATCAAGTGCAATTAGGAACGGATTTTTAAAAGACATATTCTGGTCATTAATTTTAGGGACAAAGGAGACTATGACACTATACAAAGGTGTCGTTGTTTATAGGTGTATTACAAAAGCTCTTTTGTAGCGTTTTTGGGCAGAAAAAAAGGATCATCTGCTGTATTTAGGGCAGAAGCATGGTTTGAAAATCGGGAAAAAAAAGAATTACTTAACTAAGATGTCGTTATTATCATGTATAGTGTGCTCAAAGTATAACCGCTTATCAATGAGTGTGTTTAGTTTTTTACAGACGTATTTGTCATAAAAAAAGCCCAATACA
Organism: Psychroserpens sp.; assembly: GCA_034111845.1. Classification (GTDB taxonomy): domain Bacteria; phylum Bacteroidota; class Bacteroidia; order Flavobacteriales; family Flavobacteriaceae; genus Psychroserpens. Next base: position 4,999 of record JAWUWM010000012.1, read on the forward strand.
AGTTGTATTGGGCTTTAACAATCGTAGCGAGAACGGGGCACGATCCCGTGACCTCTGGGTTATGAATCCAACGCTCTAACCAACTGAGCTACCTCGCCATTATGAGGGTGCAAATATAAAAACAATTATTATCTGAACAAGCATAAAATGTGCAAATTATTTTTTTTATATTTTAGTTTAAAACTAAACAATTAATGTATATTGACAACATATTTAAATACCTATGGAAGACAAAGTTAAAATTGAAATGGAGTTTGTGATACAGGCATCGCCACAACTTTTATACACATATATATCAACGCCCTCAGGATTATCTGAGTGGTTTTCAGATAACGTAAATTCTCGTGGTGAGTTATTTACATTTATTTGGGATGGAAGTGAAGAAACAGCTAAGCTATTAAGTAAAAAAAGTGGAGAACGTATCAAGTTTAGATGGCTCACTGATGACGAAGAAGGATCAACTAATTATTTTGAAATTAAAATCCAAGTTGATGAAATCACAAAAGACGTGTCTATCATCGTTACAGATTTTGCAGAGGATGATGAAATTGAAGAATCAAAAATGCTTTGGGCGAATCAAATTTCAAGTTTAAAACAAGTTTTAGGTTCTGCTTAGAAAAAGTGTATGATATTAGTTTTATCTTTGTCTCGACCCTTTGATAAAAAGGATAATCGAGACTTTTTTTTATGATAAATTTTAACGGTGAACTGATTGAGAATACAACTTTTATGTCTTCAGAAAATAGAGGCTACAAGTATGGTGATGCTTTATTTGAGACGATTAAAGTCGTATATGGTAAGATTTTATTTTGGGAGGATCACTATTTTAGGCTGATGTCTTCTATGCGCATTATGCGTATGGAAATCCCAATGAACTTTACGATGGAATTTCTTGAAAAAGAACTATTAAAAACCATTAATGTCAACGGATTAGCAAAATCTTCGGTTCGTGTACGGTTAAATGTAGATCGCGGCGACGGTGGTAAGTATCTTCCAAAGGAAAAAACAATACAGTACTCTATTAGTGTTGAGAAAGCCGACAGTGATTTCTATGCGATGCCTAAAGATGAGGATTATACTGTCGATTTATACAAAGACTATTTTGTTTCTCCAGGCTTATTATCAACATTAAAAACAAATAATAAAGCCATTAATGTTCTTGGGAGTATTTATGCTCAAGAAAATAGATTAGCAAACTGCCTTTTATTGAACACCAATAAAAGTATAATTGAAGCATTAAACGGAAATCTATTTCTTGTATCTGGTGAGCAGATAAAAACACCGCCTATAGCAGATGGTTGTCTCAAAGGTATCATGAGAAAACAAATTATAGAGGTCATTGTAAACTCTGGAGATTATGTTATTGAGGAGGCGTCTATTTCGCCTTTTGAACTTCAAAAAGCAGATGAGTTGTTTATTACGAATGTGATTGTTGGCATTCAACCCATTTTAAAGTATCGCAAAAAGGAATTTAATACTAAAATTGCCGAAGATATTATGAAACGCTTGAATACAAAAATGAGGTTATCTTAATGAAATAGCATCTTAAATAAGTGCTGTGAAATTTGAGTTATAGTGCTCGTAGTGTATGCTATAAGTCGTTTTTTGTACTTCTGTTAAGCTGTGATTGCTATTAATTGTAGCTTGGGTTTTCTGGAGCGTTAGACCATAGTGAATAATCACCGCCAAGTTCTAGCATTTTTTCCCTCCAAAATGAATCGCAACTTTTTTCTATAAGTTCATTTTTATAAACATTCTCAGAAACAATCCAGACATTTGATTCTAACTCATCGTCCAGTTGTTGCGGTTCCCAACCAGAATAGCCTAGAAAAAACCGAATATCAACGTCTAATAATTGATTATCTTTAAGTAGTTGTAGTACAATTTCAAAGTTTCCTCCCCAATATACACCATTAGAAATCTCTATACTTCCTGGTATAAGTTGTGGTACTTTATGTATAAAGTATAAATTGTCTTGGTCTACAGGACCACCGTTGTGAACTTTAAAATTGGCTTCTGTTTCTGGTATGAGATCGTTAAGAGAGTATTCTAATGGTTTATTTAAAATAAAACCTATAGACCCTTCATCATTATAATCTGCTAATAAAATAACAGATCTATTAAATGATAAATCTCCAATAATAGAGGGTTCGGCAATTAAAAGATGCCCTTTTTTGGGCTTGGCTACAATCATAATTAATGATTTATATATTAAAATTAAACCATATTTTGTTAATAACCTACTAATCTAGCCAATTACTATGTTGTTAAACACAAAAAAAGCCCACTTAAAAGTGAGCTTTTCGTAATCTATTTTAGGTAATACTAGTTTACAGCACTACTTAAATCAGAACCAGCTTTAAACTTTACTACGTTTTTAGCTTTTATTTGTATTGTTTTTCCTGTTTGAGGATTTCTTCCTTCTCTTGCAGATCTTTTAGAAACTGACCAAGAACCAAATCCTACTAAAGAAACTCTGTTTCCTTTTTGTAAAGACCCTTCGATATCAACTAATAATGAATCTAAGGCTTTTTTTGCAGCTGCTTTAGTAATTCCTGCATTCTCTGCCATTCCGCTGATTAAATCTGTTTTGTTCATAAAATTGTATTTTAAATTGTTAAAAAATAGTTGAGGTCTAACGATATTGCTAACTCCCTTTACAAATTTATACGTAATATCCACTTACACAAGTAATAGCAAGGGAAATACAGGTATTTGTTAATAACTTTGAATATTTGTTAACAAAGGAATGTATTTCAACGGGTATTTTAAAAATATCAACGTCTATAAGGGTTTTAGAGCATTTTAGCGTTTTTGCTAAAATCATAACCGTTAAGCAATGACTTCATATCCATTTTTCGCTTTCCTGGAAGCTGGATTTCTTTAATAGTTATATAACCACCTCTGACTGCAACTTTTAACTCCTGTTTTGAAATATCGAGCGTACCACAATCTAAATCATGGTCAAAAGGCTCCTTTTCGATACCAAAAATTTTAACACTCAATTGTTCGTCATTATTATTTAAATAGCACCAAGCTGCAGGAAAAGGATTTAAACCTCTTACCTTATTATAGATGGTGTCTAAATCTAAACTCCAATCAATTTTGCAATTATCCTTATTTAATTTATAGGCGGTCTTTACATCATCTGTTGTTGGCTGTATGGTTGTTGCTACGTCTCCGTTTTGAATAAGATCTACGGTTTTAATAACAAGTGCACTTCCAAGATGCATTAATTTATCATGAAGCGTTCCAACAGTTTCAGTATCGGCAACTGCAATCGACTCTTGTAAAATAACAGCGCCTGTATCAATTTTTTCGTCAATAAAAAAGGTAGTCACACCAGTGACCTTTTCACCATTAACTATAGCCCAATGTATTGGAGCTGCACCTCTATAATTAGGTAGGAGTGACGCATGTAAATTAAAAGTGCCATATTTAGGCATAGCCCAAACCACTTCTGGGAGCATTCTAAACGCTACTACAATTTGAAGATTCGCCTCTAGTGATTCTAATGCTTTGATGAAATCTGGGTGTTTAAGGTTTGTGGGTTGTAAAACGGTCAGGCCTTCAGCAACAGCATATTTTTTCACTGCAGATTCGTTTAATTTGCGTCCGCGTCCTGCAGGTTTATCTGGAGCAGTAATAACACCTACCACATCGTACGTGCTATCTACAAGTGTTTTTAAAGTGGCCACCGCAAAATCTGGTGTACCCATAAATATAATTTTTAAAGCCTCTTTCATTTCGTTTTTATTTTATAGCTGTTGCCAGCATTTAATTCTATAACATCGCTTTCTAGTAGCCATTTTAGGATTTCAAAAATCTCATCTTTGTCATAAGGCAAATGTTCTATCAATAGCCTGGAGCTCATTGGATGGTCCTGTAATGCCATAATCACCTGCGTTGTTATGGTTTTAGTGTCTTTTTTTTCTTCGGAAAGTTTACCGTTCATACACACTGAGCAAACACCACAATTCGTATCTGTAATCTCACCAAAGTATCTTAATAGCTGTCTATTCTTACAAACACTATCATTGTCTATAAATTGCAATACAGCATCAATTTGCGCGCGTTTTAGCGCTTGTTGATGCTCTACAACATTAGCAATCCTATTTATCGTTTTATCGTCTTCTCTAGGCTGAAGAAAAAGAACTTCAGAATCTGTGTTAGAAAACAAGAAATCAACAATACCATCTTTGTGCAACTGATGTAGAATGGCTATGATTTGTTTTTCGGCAACAGAAGATTTATCTGCAACCAAGGTTAAGTTTATAGCGAGTTGATGTTCAAAAATCCCACCATACGTTCTCAAGATTGTTTTGACAACTATATTATAGTGTGCGTGCGTATTCAAATACGAAAACATACTGGCATTACTTACAGTAAACTGAAGCTTGGTTTTGTAATTAAATTGCTGTGATAATTTAATAATACTATTTCTATCTAATAACTGAAGTGCATTAAATGTTTTTGAACTTTTAAACTGATAGGCTTTGCAAAAATCACTGAAATTAAATAGGTGTGTGGTCAATTCTCCCTCGCCATAAGAGATCTGAAAATAGTTACACAACTTTCTATAAACCACTTTAATCTCATCAATAGACGGTAAGCTTTTAATAAACTGATTTTTTAAGACCTGTTCATCAGATTTATTGGTTAATAAAACGGCATATGCTTTTTCGTTGTTTCGTCCTGCACGTCCTGCTTCTTGGTAATAACTCTCTAGACTTTCTGGTAAATTAATATGAATTACTGTTTTAACATCTGGCTTGTCAATCCCCATACCAAAGGCAGTTGTAGCCACCATGATCTCTTTTTGATTATTCATCCATTGATAGAGGCGATCATTTTTGTCTTTTGTTGGGATGCCGCCATGATAAAAGGTAGAACTAAAGCCTTTTTTTTCTAAAATATTATGAATCTCAATACTCATTTTTCGGCTTCGCACATAAATGATGGATGATCCTTTATGTAACCTGAGCAGTTGCTCTAAGTCATAGATTTTATCCTCACTATGTTGTACTTGGTATGAAATATTTGGTCTTGTAAACGATGCTTTAAAAATGTTAGGAGCAATAAAATCGAGTTCCTTAATCGTCTCTTCAATAACCTCTGGTTTTGCTGTCGCAGTTAGTGCAATCACATTCACGTGAGGTTGTAATTGTCTTAAGGTGGTAATGTTTTTATAGGCTGGCCTAAAATCATTTCCCCATTGACTAATGCAGTGTGCTTCATCAACAGCAATAAGATTGACGTTCATTTGTTCAATACGTTGCTTGACGATGTCTTGTTGTAATCGCTCTGGCGAGAGGTATAAAAACTTATAATTTCCGTAGATACAATTATCAAGCAAACTGTCTAGTTCGCTATATCTAATCCCACTAGTAATAGCCATCGCTTTAATCCCCTTTTCTTTGAGACTATTCACCTGATCTTTCATCAAAGCAACCAAAGGTGACACAACAATACAAATCCCCTCTTTTATGAGGGCAGGAATTTGGAAACAAACCGATTTTCCGCCACCGGTAGGCAATAAAGCAAACGTATCATTATTCTCTAAAACCGAATTAATAATCTCCTCTTGAAGTGGTCTAAATGACGTGTGATTCCAATACTGCTCTAATATGTTTATGGGATGTGCCATCTAAAGATTTAAATGATCTAGGATAAAATGTGTGCGTTCCTCGATCTTTCCGAAGGGAACATCAATCATCTCGTAACCAAAACGCTGGTACGTATCTAAAAGTGAGTGATGAATGTCTACGGCTTGATTAAAATTTTCATAGCGTTCACTGTCGCTTACGAATATCTCTTGCCAAGGTGCTAAAACAAAAACTTTGTTATACACATGCGCCTCACAAGTCTCTGTAAAGTGCTTTGGGTAATCGCTTTGTACATAATCCATATAGGCCAAAACATCTGGTAAACCTCGATCTAAAAAAACGGAAGTATTATTTGTGGTTTGCGCCTCTTTAAATTGTTGTATTCTTGCTTTTAATAGCAATTCACTAAAGCGTAATGGCTCAGTTAAAAATAGTTGCTCAACGCCATTTTTTCTAGCGTCTAGCGTGACTTGCCTTGAGACTTCTTCAAAGCAGATAAAGTCTCTAGAAATTAATTCGTTTATAATAGACGACTTTCCTGTTCCAGGTCCACCAGTAATAACAATTTTTTGTGTATTCAATTTGGCAAGGTTTAGGTTGTAAATTTAAGAAATCCCATTGTAAGTGGGAAATAATAGTATTTGAAGTTTGGAATGTGGCTTGTCACTTGGTTAAGCAACTAAATTAGTAAAAGAAAACGAACCAAAGAAAATCTTTAGAATATTAAGCGTACCCCAAGAACTAACAATTAATGGTAAATGATGTTAGCTATTGGCTTTTTTAATTTCAAATACAACATTAGAAAGATTATCAGTATCTATTCTATTCTTAATACAATGAAATTCATTTTTTTCTAAGAGCTTTTTTGAGTTTTCATTTTTAATATGGGTAAATGCTTCAATATGATCTAGTTTTAATTCCATAAAGCCATAATTAACTACACTATTTAAAGCTTCGCTCATAATCCCTTTGCTTTGAAATTTCGGATTTAAATCATATCCAACTTCAGCAGTTTTATAATTTTCTGAAAAATTCCACAAGCAAATTGTTCCTATAATTTTCGGGTCATTTTTTAACGTTATTCCCCACGACACAGATTTATTATTTTCAGTTTCTGAATTTAATTTTTTGATATGTTTAAGTGCATCAGATGTGTTTTTGATTCTTCTGTTTTCAGGTCGGTCAATGAATTTGTTTATTGTTTTATCAGATCGCAAGAATAATATGACATCACTATCAGATGCTTCTATTTTTCTTAAAGTAAGCCTTTCTGTTTGTCGTATTGGGAAAGTTTGGATGTTCATTTCTTTTGTGTTTTCTGCTGGCAAGTAACCTTTTGTGTTTGTTTAGTTTTGATTTTTGTGAAGTAAAAATAGTAAATAGAAACTAACCAGAGGGACATCCTTAGGGGTTTTTGAATGTACACAATGGGCTATGTATGTTGTTGTAAGTCGTTATTTAAATCGGTTTCTATTCTTTTTAAAGTAATGTTCAATAGTTGGTTTCTGCTCAGTTTGTCTAAATCGAAACACGGTATTTTTAATTATCGTTTTCTAAGTTCTAAATTCGGTCTCACTTGTAATTACAAAACTTGAGTCAGAGGTCATAATTCCGTTGTTTTCGTATAAATAAGCCGAGTTAAAGGAATCTTTTGTTGGGTTTTGCATTTCAATTCGGTAAATTTGTATTTTAATAGTCTCCTTTTTAATTTCAATTAAACCTTTATTGCTGATATCATTTTGTTGAAAGCCACAAATACGTTTGGTTCTTTTTTCTTGAGAGTTTTGAGATTCAAGCATTAATTGAATCGTCTTATGTGCATTCTCATAAGTGTTTTCATAGGTTTCCTTTTCTGCACAGTAATAATTTGTGAGTCCGTCAATTCTGCTGATATTAACTACAAAACTATCGTCGTAAATAAAAAAGACAGATAGATATTTTATTTTTGTTCCTTGAATAGTGTCAAAATCTTGGGCTTCACGTTCTAATTCCGCAAAGTAGTAACCATTGCGTTTTAACGCTTTTTCAGGAATCTGATTATTATCAAAATCAATCAGTTTATTTTTATGATGCGTCTTGAAAATTCCACAAGAATGGATAGTTAAACCGATAATTATTAGTACTAAAATTCGAGTTCTCAAATGTTTTACTTTAATTACTTAACGTGTTTCTTTAGTTTGTATTAAATATCTTAAATAGAAAAAGAGGAGAACTATAACGTGTTTTAGAATTATAGATCCATGACACGTACGAGTCCTCTCTTTCTATAGAGTTGCCAAGAACCATTTGGAATACCAAGCGTTTTAACTCCCGATAAAGGAAGTAGTTAACGCAACTTATTAATAACTCTAAATGTAAAAATATGAAAAATTATGAAGAAGTCGTTGGCATTGATGTTTCTAAAAAGACACTTGATGCTTATTGCCATCAAGCACAGGTTCACAAAGTGTTTTCAAATGATGTGATAGGCTATAAAAGTTTATTGAAATGGGTTTTAAAGGTCAGTAAAGACGATACGGTTTTTTACTGTTTTGAGAATACAGGGTATTACTCCTTAAAATTAGCCTTGTATTTATCTAGTCAATCTATTGTTTATGTAGAAGAGAGTCCACTTAAAATAAAGCGTAGTTCAGGAATTGTAAAGGAGAAGACCGATCGCATAGATGCTGTTTTAATAGCACGTTATGCATGGCTTTATAGAGAAGAATTGACAGCAAGTAGCGTCAAGAGTATGTCTCAATTAGAGTTAGGTAGATTATTAGCTTTAAGAGATCAATTGGTAAGAAATAATGCAGGTCTAAAAGGGACCTTAAAGGAGATGAAAGTGCTTTTATCAAGTTCCAGTACAGATGTTGGCTGTTTAAGCTTAAAACGGAGTATTGATTACATAGAAAAGCAAGTAAAATCCATAGAGACTCGCATAAGAGACATCCTATCATCAGATGCCTCTATGAGCAAGAATTATGAATTACTAACCAGTCTGAAAGGTATAGGTTTAGTGGTTGCTTGTCAACTGATTTATCATACAGGAAACTTTACACGTTTTGCAAGTTGGAGAGCGTTTTCAAGCTATTGCGGAACAGCACCCTTTAAACATGAATCAGGTACTAGTATTCATCGCAGAAAACAATGTCATTATTTAGGCGATAGAAAGATGAAAAGCTTGTTGAGTATGGCAAGTATTTCAGCAATACAGCACGACAGTGAATTACGCTTGTATTATAAGCGAAAATTAGCAGAAGGGAAAGATAAAATGTTAGCTATAAATAATGTTAGAAATAAACTAATAGCAAGAGCTTTTGCAGTAGTTAAGAGAGG
>JAWUWM010000013.1:0-16775 GCA_034111845.1 Psychroserpens sp.
TACAGAGGTTCCGGGGATTTCACTTGAATTAGGTTTTTTAACCAATGAAAATGATAAGGAAATTCTTATTGATGCAGCACAACAAGTAAAAATTGCGGAGTCTATTTATGAGGGATTGTTGGAGATAAGAGATTTGTATTAATATTTTTAAAAAGTATAATTATTGAGTTTTAGAGATATAATGTTAAATATTTGAAATAGTTTTAAAATAAATTGCGAGGTTTTAATATTAATATTAATATTAATATTATATAATTATTAATTTAAAAATCAAATAATTATGAAAAAAATGATTTTAGCCTTAGGCTTATTTGCAGGAATGACACTTGCGATGAATGCTCAAAATTGTGGGCCTAATGCGAGTTATGTCACTTCAAGTTGTGTAAGTGGGTGTGCATCGGTTTACTCTAGTACAGGGACATCAGCAGATTTTTATCCACAACAACCAAGCGCTTCTCAAGTAACAGCCATCGAAGCAGACTTAGAAAGACGTTGTAATATAGGTAATGCGCCTGGTCCAACAAGACCATCTTTTCAACCTTAATTTTTAAAATTAAAGAAATGAAATATTTATTATTTTTATTATTTTTCACTTCCTTTTTATATTCTCAGTCCAAAGAAGATAAAGTTTATAGTATTACCTATTGGAATGAATTTAAGGATAGATTGTCAGCAAATTCTTCAGTAGGAGAATATAGTAGGTTAATGGTAAATGGAAACTCATCAATTTATCAAATTTACAATGTTATGATTTTAGATACTTTAAGAGAAGATAAAAAGGCAAAGGATAGTGATCGTAATAAATATTTCTCTTTTAACAACCACACTATAAAAATTATAAATAGTGAGATTTCCTATCAAGAAAGAATTTTTGAAGACGAATACGTTTATAATGAAACAATAAATTATGAGTGGTCTCTTCATGACGAAAATCAAATTGTAGAAGGTTATAATTGTAAAAAAGCGACCACATTTTATGGAGGTCGAAAATGGGAAGCTTGGTACACCTTAGAATTACCTATTAATGCTGGACCATATAAGTTTAAAGGACTTCCAGGTTTGATAATGAAATTAACTGATTCATCTGGTTCTTATGATTATACATTCGTTGCTATGATTGAAAAAAGCTTGAGACCATTAGAAAAATATCATCATCAAAAACCCGAAAGTGAGTGGATATTAGTAGATAGAATCACTTTCAATAAAACAAAAGCTAATTTTGAAAACTTAAGTCTTAATGAAAAAATGAGTTACGGTAAACCAGGTAGTACCGCTAAAGTAGTTATGGTTGGGAATGAAGATTTTTTTGAAATGAGAGATCCTAAAAAAACAGGAAAAGCAGAAGATTATAATCCTATTGAAATTGATTATAAAGATTAGTTTTTGTAAATTAGGTACATAGTTTATCAATAGTTTAACGTATAAAAACCATAAATTGAATCGTTATATAAAATGGTTTTTATTGACAATCATACCACTCGCGAGCTACAGTGCATGTGCACAAGACATCAAGTTGCAAGGTGTTGTAAAAGATACTTTAGGGGTAAATGTTTCCTTTGTTTCTGTGGTGGTATCGCTGAGTAAAACTCAAAACGATATTCTAGCCTTTACTAACGGAGATGAAAATGGCAATTACAATCTTAAAATACCACCGCAAAGTACCCAAGATTCTATTTGGATAACATTTAGACATTTATCTCACATTACTAAAGTTATTAATGTAAAGTTGCAGTCGCAGACTCTAAATGTCTCTCTCGTTCCTAAACAAAACAAATTAAACGAAGTTTTAGTTAATGCCAAGAAAGCACTTACGGTAAAAGGAGATACTATAACGTACACTGTAGACGGTTTAAAGAAAGCTAAAGATTATACTATTGAAGAGGTCATCGATAGAATACCAGGTGTCAGTATTAGTGAAAACGGTCAAATTAAGTATCAAAATAAACCTATTAGTCATTTATATATCAATGGCGTTGATCTTTTAGAAGGGCGATATAATATTGCAACAAGAGGCATACCTGCCGATGCAGTTAAAGATATAGAAATACTAAAAAGACATAATCATGCACGTATTGATAAGGGAGTAACAGAATCTGATGATGTTGCATTTAACTTAAAAATTAAAAAAGATAGAAGTCTCGTTTTTGGCAGCGCAAAAGGCGATGTAGGATTACCGTTAATAACTGCGAAAGCAGAAATTACCCCAATTTATATAAAAGATAAACTTCAAGATATTGCCAGTGTAAAAGCGAACAATATAGGAGAATCGTTAAGTTCTAATGGCTCCAATTTGGTTAATGGTAATGCAGATTTTAGGTCTATAAAGTTAGAGGACTTAAATCTTTTGAGACCACCAAATACGTCTGGATTTGAGCTAACTCAAAAATTTTGGTTAGATAATGAGTCTGTAGCGCTTACTAATGATGTATTGATTAAAACAAATAAAGAAACCTTATATAAAGTAGGCGTCAATTATAACAGCAATAACAATCAAATAGAAAGAGCATCTAATAGTATTTATTTCTTCGGAAATGATAGCACAACAGTAGCCATCAACACCAAAGATAATTTAGATACTAAAACCTATTATTCAGGTTTAGTTTATGAGGTTAATAGGAATGAATTATTTCTAAAAAACAAATTGTCCATTAATGGTGAAACCTCTGATGGGGTATCATCTATAATTCAAAATACGTTACCAATTGATTATCAATACAACGATCAACAATTGAGTATTGATAATGAATTAGACGTTAAAACTAAGATAGCTGATAACATATTAAATAGTGGTTTGCTTTTTCAATATGCCAGTACTCAAGAAAATACTGCGACGTTACCATCCGTTTTTCAAGAAAATATCCCAAGTCCTTTTGAGCCCTTACAAACGCAGCAAGAGATCAATGCAAGACAATTTAATTTGGCTGCTTACAGTAATTATACGTTTGATGTCGGAAAAACAAAATGGCTTTTTAGTCAGCGATTACATTTTAAGTCCGAAAATTTAGAAACAGATTTAGAACAACGTGGTGAAACAGAAACAACAAACTTAACTTTTCCGTTTAGAAGTGACTTTACGGTACATACGTTTAAGTCATTAACTGCTTTATCTGCAGATTATCAATGGAAGCGATTCAAGGTCACTTTAAAACCAGAATTAGTTTTTATAGACCTCGATCAGGAAGAGGGTTTAAACTCAAATTTTAATAGAAAGAGTGATTATTTATTCTTTCAACCCCAAGTAAATATGGCGTATACTTTTAATCAAAGTTGGACTATGGGTACCGATTTTTCTCAGGATACTAATATTTCAAGATTTTCTGAATTATTTAACGGAATCATTTTGAATAACTTTTCAAGTTTATCAAGAAATCCAAACCAAGTCAACGTCACCAAAACATTGTCAGGAAGTACTTATTTTGGTTATAGAAATATTTTGAAAGGATTTTTCTTTAATAATACTTCAAATTTAGAGCGTAGAACATCAGATTTCACCTTCACAACCACGATAAGTGATGACGGTTTATTAGCTGTAGATGCTATTGAACGTCCAAATAGATTAACATCGTTTAGCAATACAACGAATCTGACAAAGCGGTTTTTCCAAATATTAAGTACCGAATTGTCTTATACGTACAACGCTACTAACGCAGAACAATTTTTTAATGGCATCTTACAAAACAACAGAAATACCTTTCATAGAACAATGCTTGAGCTCGATCTAGATAATAATACTTGGTATGGCATAAAATATATTGGTAATTTGAATTATGGCATCTCTAAAGTAGATGCGTTCAAAACAACTAATACGTTTTTAAAACATGCTGTAGAATTAGATTTTTATACCACAAAAAAGAGTAGAATTAATCTAAGTTTTGAGTCTGTGTATTCGTCATTTTCAGAGAGCGACATCAGTAATACGAACACTTTATTTAGTGCGTCATTTTATTACAAACCACATAAAAAGTTATTTTTAAGGGCGTCATTAATTAATATCTTTAATGAAGATGTGTTTAATTCAGTTTTTAGCAGTTCAAATTTCACGACTCAGTCTCAGTTTTCATTGCGTCCTCGACAATTTACTATTGGATTAAATTATTCACTTTAACCAACTCTAAAACTAAAAAAGCCAATTCAACCAATATTAATATTAGGAGAATTGGCTTTATAATTTAATGTTGTTTAATAGTTCTCGACTCCGCTCGAACAGACCGAAACCGATATAATACTAAAAGCAATATTTACCCTCTGCTTTTACTTTCTCAGCAATCTCATTACGTAAATCAACGATATCTGGGAAGTTTGTATACTTCGTGAAGCGTTTAAGTCCCATTAACATCATACGTTGTTCATCACCTTCAGCAAAAGAAATAATACTTTCTTTTCCTTTGTTTTCAATTAAACTTACTGCATTGTATAGGTATAATTTAGACATTGCTATTTGTACAGCTTGTGCTTTCTCGCTTGTACGTTTTGCGTTTTTCTCAGTTCTTAATAGAGTAGATTCTGCCATGTAGATTTCAATTAAGATATCTGAAGACGCAATTAATAATTGTTGATGTTTATCTAAGTCTGTACCATATTTTTGAACCGCAGCACCTGCAACCATTAAGAATACTTTTTTAAGTCTCCCAAGTATTGCTTTTTCTTCTGAAAATAACTCTGAATAATCTGGTGTTTCAAAAGAAGGTACACCCATTAATTCGTTAGCTACAGCAGTTGCTGGTCCTAATAAATCAACATGACCTTTCATTGCTTTCTTTACTAACATACCAACAGCTAACATCCTGTTGATTTCATTAGTTCCTTCGTAGATACGCGCAATACGTGCATCTCTCCAAGCAGATTCCATAGGTGTTTCTTCTGAGAAGCCCATACCACCAAAGATTTGGATCCCTTCATCTGCGCAGTTTTGTACATCTTCAGAAACGGCTACCTTTAAGATTGAACATTCAATGGCATATTCTTCAACACCTTTAAGTTCTGCTTCTTGATGTGTGTTGCCAGCAGCTTGACGTAAAGCAATTCTATCTTCAATATTTTTAGAGGCTCTATATGTAGCAGATTCTCCTGCATAAGCATCGGTTGCCATTTTTGCTAACTTCATTTTAATGGCTCCAAAATCGGCAATAGGTGTTTTAAATTGCTTACGTTCCATAGCATATTTTACTCCGTATGTTAGAACTCTTCTTTGAGAATCTAAACAAGCAGCAGCTAATTTAATACGACCAACATTAAGCGCGTTCATGGCGATTTTGAATCCTTCACCACGACCAGCTAACATATTTTCGATTGGTACCACAGTATCGTTAAAGAAAACTTGACGTGTAGAAGAGGCACGAATACCTAATTTGTGTTCCTCTTCACCCATGCTGATTCCATTTGCAGCATCATTCTCTACAATAAAACCTGTAATATTTTTATCATCTTCAATACGAGCAAAAACAATCATTATGCTGCAAAAACCAGCATTAGAGATCCACATTTTTTGTCCGTTGATTTTGTATGATTTCCCGTCTTCTGACAGAGTTGCGATAGTTTTACCAGAATTGGCATCAGATCCAGCACCTGGCTCAGTTAAGCAATAGGCTCCAAACTGTTCTCCAGAGGCTAATTTTGGTACGTATTTTTGCTTTTGGGCTTCTGTTCCATACAAAGTAATTGGCATAGTTCCAATACCAGTATGTGCCCCAAATGCAGTACTAAAAGAACCAGTACCACTAGAAATATAGTCACATGTTAATACCGTAGAGACAAAGCCCATTCCCATTCCACCATAAGCTTCAGGAACAGCCACACCTAAAAATCCTAATGCACCAGCTTTACGCATAACTTCTTCAGTTAATGCATAATCTTTAGCTTCAAAACGGGGCTTATGAGGTATGATTTCACGGTCGTTAAATTCCGTAACTGCTTCTTTCATCATATTTTGCTCTTCTGAAAAGTCTTCAGGAGTAAATACATCTTCACAGTTCGTTTCCTTTACTAGGAACTGTCCACCTCTTAATAATTCTTTTTCTTCTGTTGCCATAACTTTTTATAGATTTTAAGATTTCTAGAACCAAGAATCAAGACCCATTTAGTCCAGATTTGAAACTTGATATCATCTTTTGTATTTGTTTTATTTTATCTTCTAATTCGTTAAATTTTTCTTCTGAAATATAACTTTCATTGAAAGCTACATTTAATTGAGTTTCCCATTCAAAAGCAGAGCCTAGGCTATGTTCTAAATAACTTCTAAAATGCTTATTTGTGCTTTTACTTGTACCTTCTGAAATATTTGAAGGAATTGAAACTGCACATCTATTCATCTGACTCATTAATCCATAAGTTTCAAACTTTGGAAAACTTCGAGTAATTTTATAAGATTCCGAAACTAGTTCCATACGTTCATTCCAAATTTTTAACTTCTTGAAATTATGCATAGTTTCTAGTTTTTTAGTCTTGTCTCTTGGTTCTAAGCGTCTTGATTTTTATTTTAAGAATTCAAATACACCGCAAGCACCTTGACCAGTACCAACACACATGGTTACTGCTCCATACTTACCTTGCATGTTTTGCTTACGCATTTCATCAAATAATTGTACTGATAGTTTTGCTCCAGTACAACCTAATGGGTGACCTAAAGCAATCGCACCACCATTGACGTTAATGATATCTGGATTTAAGTCTAACTCACGAATTACTGCTAAAGATTGAGACGCGAAAGCCTCATTCAATTCAATTAATGATAAGTCGTCTTGTTTTAAACCTGCTTGTTTTAATGCTTTAGGTATGGCTTTTACGGGTCCAATTCCCATAATACGAGGCTCAACACCTGCAGCTGCATAGTTTACCATACGTGCTACTGGCTCAAGATTTAATTCTTTAACCATGTCTTCACTCATGACCATAACAAAGGCTGCACCATCACTCATTTGTGATGAGTTACCAGCTGTAACACTTCCTCCAGCAGCAAATACTGCGCGCAATTTTGCTAAAGCTTCTTTACTTGTTCCAGCACGAGGACCTTCATCTTTAGTTACAGTATATGATTTTGTTGCTTTTTTTCCGTTAGCATCAATATAAGTTTGTTCAACGTCTATTGGTACTATTTGGTCTTGAAAACGATCTTCTTTTAAAGCTCTTAAGGCTTTCATATGAGAATTAAAGGCAAACTCATCTTGATCTTCACGAGAGATTTTGAATTGGTTCGCAACCGCTTCTGCAGTGTTCCCCATGCCCCAATAATAATCTTCATGACCTGCTTTTACAATCGCATCATAATTCAATTCTGGTTTAAAACCCGTCATTGGGACACTACTCATGCTTTCTGCTCCACCTGCAATAATACAATCTGCCATTCCAGCTTGAATTTTTGCTGTTGCCATACCAATAGTTTCTACTCCAGAAGAGCAAAAACGGTTAACAGTTACTCCAGGGACATCTACAACTTCTAGTCCCATTAAAGAGATTAAACGTGCCATATTTAATCCTTGAGCACCTTCTGGCATTGCGTTACCAACGATAACATCGTCAATACGTTTTGGGTCTAGACCTGGCAATTCTTTCATCATAAATTTGATGGTTTCTGCTGCCAATTCATCTGTTCTTTTAAAACGGAACACGCCTTTTGGTGCTTTACCAACTGCGGTTCTATATGCTTTTACTATATATGCTGTTTTCATTTTTCTTAGTTTCTTAAAGGTTTTCCTTTGGTTAACATATGCTGAATTCTTTCCAAAGTCTTACGTTCTGTACAAAGCGAAAGGAAAGCTTCACGCTCTAAGTCTAATAAATATTGCTCACTTACTAATGTTGGTTCAGATAAATCACCACCAGCCATTACATAAGCTAATTTGTTAGCAATTTTCATATCGTGTTCACTAATGTAGTTAGAGTCTTTCATAGAATCTGTACCTACCATAAACATACCTAAGGCTTGCTTACCTAGAACTAAAACATCATTGCGCTTTGCCGGTTGCGTATAACCAGCTTCTGCCATTAATTTAGCGTGTGCTTTGGCAGTTGCTATTTGACGGTCTTTATTCACCACAACAACATCTTTTCCTTGTTGCATCAAACCTAAATCAAATGCCTCATAAGCAGAAGTTGATACTTTTGCCATACCAATAGTTAAGAAGTATTCTTGAAGTGTATTTAATTGCACATCACCTTTTCTAAAGGTATCAGATGCTCTTAAAGCCATTTCTTTTGAACCTCCACCACCTGGGATAACACCCACACCAAACTCTACAAGTCCCATATAAGTTTCTGCTGCTGCTACAATTTTATCTGCATGTAATGAAATCTCACAACCACCACCAAGAGCCATTCCGTGAGGAGCAGAAATTGTTGGGATTGAAGAATAACGCATACGCATCATCGTATCTTGAAAATATTTAATTGCTGCGTTAAGCTCGTCGTATTCTTGCTCTGCAGCCATCATGAAAATCATACCTATGTTTGCACCAACAGAGAAGTTTGGACCTTGATTTCCAACAACCAATCCAGCGAAATCTTTTTCAGCCATATCAATAGCTTTATTTAATCCTGCTAAAACGTCACCACCAATCGTGTTCATTTTAGATTGGAATTCTACATTAAGAATACCATCTCCTAAATCTTGAACAGACACACCAGAGTTTTTGAAAACTTCGGTTGTTTTTCTAACATTGTCTAAAATAATAAATGAATCTTGTCCAGGAATTTTTTGTTGTATTTTCTTCGGAATATCATAACTATGTGTTGCGCCATCTTGAATAGAGTAGAAGCTATCGCTTCCTGAAGCAACCATGTCGTGAACCCAATCTGCAGGTTTTAAACCTTCAGCTTGCATCATTTCAATTCCTTTCTCAACACCAATGGCATCCCAGATTTGGAAAGGACCATGTTCCCATCCAAAACCAGCTTTCATAGCGTCGTCAATTTTGTAAAGTTCATCAGTGATTTCTGGAATACGATTAGATACGTATGCGAATAATGCTGAAAAACTCTTTCTGTAGAACTCTCCTGCTTTATCTTTTCCTTTTACTAACACTTTAAAACGATCTGCAACGCGATCAATCGTTTTCGTCAATTCTAAAGTTGCAAATTTTGCGCGTTTAGCTTGACGGTATTCTAATGTGTTTAAGTCTAAACTTAATATTTCTTTTTTACCTTCCGCAGAAACTGTTTTTTTGTAGAATCCTTGTCCAGTTTTACTTCCTAACCATTTATTTTCCATCATAGTATTGATGAAATCTGGTAACTTGAACAATTCTAAACGCTCATCATGTTTACAGTTATCTGCAATACCATTAGCGACGTGAACCAAAGTGTCTAAACCAACAACATCTACAGTTCTAAACGTAGCAGACTTTGGACGACCAATTACAGGACCTGATAATTTATCAACTTCTTCAATTGTTAAATCCATGTCTTTCACTGCGTGCAATAAACTCATGATAGAGAAGATACCAACTCGGTTTCCAATAAAAGCAGGTGTGTCTTTAGCGACAACTGATGTCTTTCCTAAAAATTGCTCTCCATAACTACTTAAGAAGTCTAAAACTTCTGAAGACGTGTCTGGTCCAGGGATGATTTCGAATAATTTTAAGTAACGTGCTGGGTTAAAAAAGTGTGTTCCACAGAAATGCTTTTTGAAATCGTCAGAACGACCTTCATTCATGAACTTAATGGGAATTCCAGAAGTATTCGAAGTAATTAAAGTTCCTGGTGTTCTGTGTTTTTCAAGATTTTCAAAGACCTGTTGTTTGATGTCCAGTCTTTCAACTACAACCTCCATAATCCAATCGACATCTTTTACTTTTGCAATATCATCTTCTAAATTACCAGTGGTAATTCTGTTTTTAAATGATTGCTTGTAAATAGGAGAAGGCGTAGATTTTAATGATGCAGTTAACGCATCATTTACTAAACGGTTTCTTACTACTTTATCTTCTAAAGTTAAGCCTTTGGCTTGTTCTTTAGCGTTAAGCTCTCTTGGTATGATGTCTAATAATAAAACATCAACTCCAATATTGGCGAAATGACAAGCGATACCGCTTCCCATAATTCCTGAACCAATAATAGCTATTTTTTTTATTCTACGTTTGCTCATCTTATTTTAAAATGTGTTCTTTTTGTTTGTATATCTGTTTGTTCGAAATCATATTGTTTATCACTTCGGAAACTTTATAAAAATGGTCTAATTCTTCTGAAGACACATTTGCTATAATCGTTTCATTAAAAGTTAATACTTTCTCTTTGGAGTAGGCTCTTTTTTCTCTACCGAAGTCTGTCAAGAAAATGAGTACGCCTCGACCATCTTCTGGATTAGGTCGTCTAACAATCAACCCTTTTTCTTCCATAGTTTTCAAGGTTCTCGAAAGGCTAGTGGCTTCCATTCCCATTTTTGGGCCTAGTGATGTAGATGGCGTGCCTTCTTCTGGGTCAATGCTCAACAAAGCAAACCCTGTTGCCATGGTCGTGTCAAATTGTGAAGCTTCTTCATTATACATCTTATTAACTGCCAGCCAAGTTGTCCTGAGTATATAGTCAATAGTTTTATCCTTCATATTTTGAATTTTGGAATTCAAATATACTAAAAAATACTATGCATGCATAGTATTTAGGGAAAAATTATGCATGCATAGTATTTTGTAGGATAGACCTTATAATTTAAGATAAGATATTTCCGAAGTAAAAAGTAATACGCGTTTACACACGATAAATCTTATCATAGAGGTCTTGATAAATACCTAATATAATATTACGTTTCATTTTCATGGTAGGCGTTAGATGACCACCATCAATAGACCAGATATCTGGCGTGAGTTCAAAACGTTTGATTTGTTCCCATTTACCAAAATTGTTGTTATACTTGGTGATTTCTTTTTGAATACGCTCAATAACAATAGCAGAGGAAGCAATTTCTGCATCTGATGTTCCTATGCTAAGTTCTTTGTCTTCTATCCAACTTCTAACAAAATCAAAATTAGGCTGTATAATTGCTGCTGGCATTTTCTCACCTTCACCAATAACCATGATTTGTTCTATGAATAGTGATTGTTTCATATCGTTTTCTAATAATGGCGGAATGACATATTTTCCTCCAGACGTTTTAAACATTTCTTTTTTACGTCCAGTAATTTTTAAGAATCCATCGTCATCTATCATCCCTTTATCTCCTGTATGGAAATAATCACCAGTCATCACACTAGCAGTTTTTTCTGGATCTTTATAGTAACCTTTCATAACGTTAGGTCCTTTGATTAGGATTTCACCGTCTTCTGCGATTTTTACTTCTACATTTTTGATTGGCTTACCAACAGTGCCTACTCTAAAATGTTCATTGGCATACATTTCTACAGATACAACAGGTGAGGTTTCAGTTAATCCGTAGCCTTGCATTACTTGCATACCGGCTGCTGAGAATACTCGTGTTAGTCTTGTTTGTAAAGCTGCGCTACCAGAAACCATAGTGTGTAATTCGCCACCAAGTGCATCTCGCCACTTGGTAAAAATAAGCTTGTTGGCTATTTTAAGTTTAAATTCATACCATGCACCATTTGCTCCATAAGGTTGCCATTCTTCTCCCAAACGAACTGCCCAAAAGAATAGTAATTTTTTAACACCAGTTAAATCTTCGCCTTTGGCTATAATTTTATCAAAAACCTTCTCTAATAAACGTGGTACGACGCTCATTAAATTTGGATTAATTTCTTTTGCGTTTTCTCCAATTTTATCTATCCCTTCAGCAAAATAAATTGTTGTACCTGCGTATTGATACAGATAAATAAGTACACGTTCAAAAATATGGCAAATAGGTAAAAAGCTTAATACTCGTGTTCCTTTTCCTGAAATTGGTAATCTACTAGTGCTGTCTAAAGCATTACTTGTAATGTTATTATGAGTCAACATAACACCTTTAGGTCTTCCTGTGGTTCCTGAGGTGTAAATAATAGTAGCTAGATCATGAGGAGTTACTGCATCTTTTCTAGCTTCAACTTCTGGTTGCGTGCTGTCGTCTTTTCCGAGTTCAAATAATTCTGAATAATGTTTGCAACCTTCAATATGATCAAAAGAGTACACTTCTTTAATATTTGTATTAGCTTGAACTTTTCTAACTTTTTTAAGAACGTCTACATCAGATACAAAGCAATAAATCGAATCACTATGGTTTAAGACATATTCATAATCTTCAGCACAAATCGTTGGATATATTGGGATGTTTTGAGCTCCTGTTTGTAGGATTCCAATATCCATTATATTCCATTCTGTTCTATTTGTTGTTGAAATAACAGCGATTTTATCGTCTTTTTGAATACCTAGTTTAAGCAACGCTCTACTCATGGCATTTGATTTGTCAAGGTATTCTTTAGTAGATGTTGGTACCCATTTACCATCATATTTTGTCACTAGAGAAGCCTCTAAATTGTGTACTTCTAATTGATAATATGGAAAATCGAAAAGTCTAGTTATTTCTGTCATTTAGCGCTTGGATAAGATTGTAGTCTTGCAAAATATGAAATTAAAATGGAATTAAAATGTCAAGATAAAAAAAGGAGCTACAATGACATAGCTCCTTTTAGTTAAATATTATCTAAAATGTAACTATTAAGACTGGTTACTTTCAACCCAATGTCTCGCATTCACAAAAGCTTCTAACCAAGGCGATACTTCGTCAGTTCTATTGTCTGGATAATTAGCCCAGTTCCATTGAAACGTTGAACGCTCAATATGTGGCATTGTTACTAAATGTCTTCCAGTCTTGTCTGATAGCATTGCTGTATTAAAGTCAGATCCGTTAGGGTTATTTGGATACCCTTCGTAACTATATTTGGCAACAATGTGGTAGTTGTCTTCAGACTCTGGTAAGTTAAATTTTCCTTCGCCATGAGAAATCCAAACACCCAATTCTGTGCCTGCTAACGTTGAGAGCATTACAGAATTATTTTCTTGAATCTTAACCGAAGTAAACGAAGATTCATGTTTTTTGGAATCGTTATGAATTAATTTCCCATGAACTTTATGCTTGGGATTAATTAGGTCTAATTCCATCCATAATTGTGCTCCGTTACAAATTCCAACAGATAAAGTATCTTCCCTTTTAAAGAAATTCTTTAGCGCTTTTTTTGCTTTTGCATTGTATTTAAAAGCACCTGCCCAACCTTTGGCAGAACCTAAAACATCTGAATTAGAAAAACCACCAACTGCCCCAATAAATTGAATGTCTTCTAACGTTTCACGACCAGAGATTAAATCGGTCATATGCACATCTTTAACATCAAAACCAGCTAGATACATTGCATTTGCCATTTCACGTTCAGAATTTGAACCTTTCTCTCTAATAATGGCAGCCTTTGGTCTTACAGCTGAGCTAGAAATTATAGGAAGTTTACCCGTGAAATGTTCAGGGAAACTGTATTGTAACGTTTGATTTTTGTAGTTGTCAAATCTGTCTTTTGCCAACCCATTAGCAGTTTGTCTATTATCTAATAGGTAAGATGTTTTATACCAAACATCTCTCATCTCTGAAACATTTAGATCAAAAGTATCTTCATTATTTTTTATGCTTACTTTCTCTGAGTTATTTACAGTTCCTATATTGAAAAATTCAACACCATTTTCTGATAATATCTTTTCTGCGGAAATATCTGCTTGAAAAACAATACCTGCATTTTCAGAAAATAAAAGCTTTAATGAGTCCTCCTCATTTAATGCCGAGAGATCGTAATCTGCACCTAGATTTCTATCAGCAAAACAAAGTTCTAATAAAGTTGTAATTAATCCTCCCGATGCAACATCGTGCCCTGCCGAAATTTTATCTGCTTTAATTAATTCCTGAATCGTATTGAACGTGTTTTTTACAAAAGCTGAATTTGTAACATCAGGAGCTTCATTTCCAATCGTATTTAATGTTTGATTGAAAGAACTTCCTCCTAATTTAAAATCATCCTGAGAGATATTGATGTAATAGATGTTTCCGCAGTTATGCTTTAAAACAGGTTCTACAACTTTAGAAATCTCACTGCAATTTGCTGCTGCAGAAATAATAACTGTTCCTGGAGATATAACGTCACCATCAGCATATTTTTGCTTCATGGACAAGGAGTCTTTTCCTGTTGGAACATTGATGCCTAAATCAATAGCAAATTCTGAAATAGCCTTTACTGCTTTATATAAACGTGCATCTTCACCTTCGTTTTTACAAGGCCACATCCAGTTGGCAGATAAAGAGATTGAAGCTAAATTATCCTTTAAGGGTGCCCAAATAATATTTGTTAAAGACTCTGTTATAGAATTTCTACTTCCAGCTTCTGGATGAATTAAACCAGAAATAGGAGCGTGTCCAATAGCGGTTGCAATACCTTCTTTCCCATTATAATCTAACGCCATTACGCCAACATTATTTAAAGGGATTTGTAATGAACCAACACATTGTTGTTTTGCTACTTTGCCACCAACACATCTGTCTACTTTGTTTGTTAACCAATCTTTACAAGCAACCGCTTCTAACTGTAAAACTTGTTTTAAATAGATTTCTAAGTTCTTAGTCTTATAACGTGGATTTTTATAGTGTCGTACTACAGTTTTATCTGTTAAAATAGTTTTTGGAGAAGAACCAAACATATCTTCTAAAGCTAAATCCATAGGTTTGTCACCTTTGGTTTTAGATTCGAAAGTAAATCTATGATTCATTGTTACATCACCAACAGTGTACATTGGTGAGCGTTCTCGATCTGCAATTTTTTGTAATATATCTAAATGTTTTTCTTCAATCACTAATCCCATACGTTCTTGAGATTCGTTGCCAATAATTTCTTTTGCTGATAGTGTTGGGTCTCCAATAGGTAATTTATCCAAATCGATTTTTCCACCAGTATCTTCTACTAATTCTGATAAACAATTTAAATGTCCTCCAGCACCATGATCATGTATAGAAACAATGAAATTTTCCTCACTTTCTATCATGCCACGAACAGCATTTGCAGCACGTTTTTGCATTTCTGGATTAGAACGTTGTACTGCGTTTAATTCAATGCCTGAAGCAAATTCTCCTGTATCTGCAGATGACACTGCAGCGCCACCCATTCCTATTCTATAGTTTTCACCGCCAAGAATTACAATTTTGTCACCTTCTTGAGGTGTGTCTTTTAATGCTTGGTCTGCTTTACCATATCCAATTCCACCAGCTTGCATAATAACTTTATCATACCCTAATTTTCTTGGCTTTGCATCGCTAGAGGCCCCATTTTCTTGGTGCTCAAACGTAAGTACAGAACCTGTAATTAAAGGTTGCCCAAATTTATTTCCAAAATCTGAGGCGCCATTAGAAGCTTTAATTAGAATATCCATTGGAGTTTGATATAACCAATCTCTAGCTTCAAACTTTTGTTCCCAATGCCTATTGTCTTCTAGACGTGAATACGACGTCATGTAAACAGCAGTACCAGCCAAGGGTAAAGACCCTTTTCCGCCAGCAAGTCTGTCTCTTATTTCTCCTCCAGATCCAGTAGCTGCGCCATTAAATGGCTCTACAGTTGTTGGGAAATTATGTGTTTCTGCTTTAATAGAAATGACAGATTCAAAATCTTCTGTTTGATAGAAGTCTGGTTTATCTGCTGTTTTTGGCGCAAACTGTTCCACTTTTGGGCCTTTGATAAAAGCAACATTGTCTTTGTATGCTGAAACAATATCGTTAGGAAATTGTTTAGATGTTTCTTTTATCATTTTAAAAAGTGACGTCGGTTGCTCTTCGCCATCAATAATAAAAGTTCCATTAAATATTTTATGACGACAGTGCTCTGAGTTGACTTGAGAAAATCCAAAAACTTCAGAATCTGTTAGAGGCCTGTCAATCTTTTTAGAAACACCTTCTAAATATTCTATTTCTTCTTTATTTAAAGCTAATCCTTCTTGTTGATTATATGCTGAAATATCTTTAATTTCAAGTATGCTTTCTGGTTGAATATCAATTGTAAATGACTCTTGGTTTATACCGTTGTACTTTTCTGAAATCATGGGGTCAAATCCATTGAAGTCTTCTTTACAAGTTTCGAACTCTTCGATACGACTAATGTTTTTTACACCCATGTTTTGAGTAATCTCAACAGCATTAGTGCTCCAAGGCGTAATCATCGCAGCGCGAGGACCAATAAAAAAAGCATCGAGAGATGTTTGTTCTAATTTTGGTTGATCTCCAAATAACCATGTCAATTTAGCTATGGTTGCTATTGATAATTCTTTTGTTGCTTGAACAGCAATTATTTTACTGTTTTGGTTTCCGAAGAAATGAATCATTATATCGTTTTTTATATTGATTTTTGAAAGCCAAATTTACACTTTTTCAATGTAATTTAGTTAGATAATGAGATTGAAAATGGAGAGTTATTCACTAAATAATTCACAATGGGATTTTCTTATTCTAATCTAATTTAGCTACTTTTAATTTTATTAAAAACTAACTATGTATACAAAACGAATATTTCCCGTGACAGGCGTGATAAAATGGACCCGTCGCCATATTTTATTATTTTTAGTTTTATCAACAATTCCTGTTTTGTTATTTGATATTTTCGGACTCAAATGGCTACATGTGCCTTGGTTGCCACTGGGTGTTTTAGGTACTGCGGTTGCATTTATTGTTGGTTTTAAGAATAATGCTTCTTATGATAGACTTTGGGAAGCTCGAAAAATTTGGGGAGGTATTGTCAATGCATCTCGTTCTTGGACAATAATGGTTAAAGATTTTATTAATAATGACCATACTAAAGAACAATTGTCTGATAAAGATTTATATGTTATTCATAGAG